>SCSX01000071.1 GCA_004297825.1 Spirochaetota bacterium | reverse complement strand
GGTGATCGGCGCCACGAGACGGGCGCGCAGGGACGAGGGCTGCATGGATTTCAGGGAGGCCGCCGCGCTCGCCGCCCGGCGGGCCGAGCGCGCACGGGTAGCGCTTCTCCTGGGCCGCGAGAGGGACGGACTCTCGCGCGAGGAGCGCGGACGCTGCCACCTTCTGGCCGAGATCCCCACGGTGCCGGGACCTGCCGGGTCGCTCAATATCTCGCACGCCGCGGCGCTTTTCCTGTGCCATATGTTCATTGAGCCTGCGGCAGGCGGCCGCACCCCCCTGGCCGATACAGATGCCCTCGCCGCGGCATTCGACAACCTCTTCAAGCGCTGCGGGGCCGGCGAGGACGGGGGCAGGGCGCAGGTGATATTTCGCGGCCTGGTGGAGCGGGCGGGCCTCACTCCGGAGGAAGCGGGTCTTCTTCAAAGCTGCTTCGGATTTTTCGGGTCCAGGATGAAGAATAAAGGATGAGTCCAAGGTAAAGATATTGAAAGGAGTTGAATCCGGAAGGTCGGGCATTGGTGTGCGCAGCAAGAAATATGGAAACAGGAAAATAATAAAAAATATTCCATAGTACTGGTGATCAAGGAAATGAAAAGTATTATCTTCCCTTCAGGTATGGGGGTCGAGCAATGAATAGTGTCAGTAAATACTGGATGAAATTGGTGATGTGCATGGTTTTCATAATGAATCAGGACATCGCAATTAATAACGGCTATGCAGAAGTAACCGAATTAAAATTTTCAGGGACCATATCGGTTCCGGAGCCTTCCTACTGGGAGTATTTAAAAGTTGGTTTGATTACGGTTTCAAAGGGTGATAAATCAATTAATATAAAAGAATTGAAGCGGGAGACATCCGGAGAACTTAAGATAATAAGAAATCTATATTATTATAATGCCGTCAATAAGGAAGGTGCGTCATTTCCCGTTCAGAAAGGCGTTATAAAGGGGAAGAATAAGCTGAAAAGGCATTTCGAAGTTATACTTCCTTTCCCGCCCGTTGAGGGGAAATCATATTATATCGTGGCTTACTATGATGCGAATAAAAATGACAATTGGGACGTGCAAAACGCCAATAACTATTTTGGAGATCCCGGTTCGGAATTCATTCAGCTTCCGGTCCTGGCCAGTCTGAATCATGATAAGCTGAACCGTGTTGATTGTGTAATCGGGAGCTTTAAGAAAAATAAATCGATAGGTTACTATTTCGGATTCATGAGCGGAAATCCGGATGCTCTCGCCTCTTCGTTTGGTGTTTTCAATAATGACATAAATGACGGGCTATTTACGTTTACTACAAACACTTACAAGAAGTGAGATGTAATCAGGAAAACCGGCGATGCCACCTTCATTCTTGTTACAGTATCCATAATTTGTGGCGAAAGGACCACTGTTGGGTTAACCCACCCCCTCCATCCAGTCGGCCGTTTCGCGCGCAAGCTTCTTTAAAACCTCCCCATCGCTTGTCCCGGAGCTCCTGGGCACGTGGAAGGAATGGTCCGCCCCCTCGATTGTAAAGAGCGTCGCGCGCTCCCCCAGCCCCTCGCAGACGGGACGTAACAGCGCGAGACCGGCGAAGGAATCGCGGGTCCCCTGGAGGAAAAGCATCGGGACGCGCACCCCGGCCAGGTGTCCCGCCCTCTCGTTGGAGGATTTTCCCGGCGCGTGAAGCGGGAAGCCGAAGAAGACGAGCCCGCGCACCTGGGGCGGGAGCGCCGCCAGCGAGCTCATGCGTCCGCCCAGGGATTTTCCACCCGCAAAAAGCGGGAGATCGGGCGCTGCCGCCCGTGCGGCTTCAATGGCCGCGAGGACCGTTGCGGTGAGTATGGGGCGCGGGTCCGGGGGTTTCCTGCCGTTTTCCATGTATGGGAACTGGTAGCGGAAGGTCGCCACCTGGATCGCCGCTAACTCACGCGCCGTCTCCTCCATGAACGGTGAGCGCATCCCCGCCCCCGCGCCGTGGGCGAGGACGAGAAGCTTGCGCGCGTCGGGCGGGCGCATCATGATCGCTCCCACCTCGCCGGAAGAGGCGCTTGCCTTGAAGCGAAGTTCCGTGATCATCGTTCTAAATTAAGGGAAAAAGTATAGAATCGGCAAGGGGTCCGATACAGGTAGCGTGGAATTATCGTATCGTTTATCGTTTTTCATGGTGTCGAAATTTATCATAATGTTACATCCCCGCGCTTTCTCTTCAAAAATTCCCTGAGAGTGCCTATATGCGTGCGGCTTACATTGAGCCTTGTATCATCGGCATCATTGAGGATCGCTTCATAATGTCCGCTCCTGATATGAACGACTTCTTCCAGAAATTCCGTATTAATAATGAACTGCTTGTGGATTCGTATAAAAGTCCCGGGGAGCTTCCGTTCCAGTTCTTTAATCAGCATGAGTATTTCCACATCATTCCTGGTAGTATGGGCCACGGTTTTTTTCCCGGAGGATGAGAGATAAATCAAATCCTTATACGGGATAAATCTGCTGCTCCCCTTCTCATTAATTGACAGACCCGGTTCATCGGGAATGAGGATGTTCCTGAGTTTAAGCATGTTTTCCACTCGGTGTGAAATCTCCTCTATCATGAAGGGTTTGATAATATAGTCATTTGCGCCGGCATCGAACCCCCTCTTAATGTCATCAATCTGCGATTTGGCCGTGATAAGAATAACAGGGAGCTCTTCCGGTGAACGCGTCTCCCTTATTTTTTTAAGCACATCGTAACCGGAAAGGCCCGGCATCATGACGTCAAGAAGAAGGAGGTCTATTCGAACGTCTTTTAGAATTTCAAGGGCCGCCCGTCCGTCAGGAGTCGTATGCACGGCATAATCAAGCCCGGAGAGGAAATCGTGGAGTATTTTAACAGACACGGGATCGTCATCGGTGATGAGGATTGAAGGTCTGCCGCCATCGGGCTTTGACGTGATGGTCCCGGAATCCGATTCCAATCCCGCGGGAAGCGTATCTCCGGTCAGGGTGACCGGATTTTCCCCGGCGACAATCGGCTCATCGGATTCCGTGTGGTCTTCGATATCCTGGACAGGCAGTGTGAAGAAGAACGAAGAACCCTTACCCGGCTCCGACTCCGCGCGTATGGTACCGCCCTGAAGCTCGACAAGCTTTTTGGTAATTGCCAGTCCCAGGCCCGTCCCGCCGAGCATGCGTGAGATTGAGCCTTCGCCCTGTTCAAAAGAGTTGAATATCCGCGCTTTGTCCTCGGGCCTGATCCCCGTTCCCGTGTCGTATACGCGGATTTCCGCCATTTCCGCCGTATCTCGACCGCCGGTTTGTATTAGTCGCGCGGATACTTCGATTACACCGTACGGTGTGAACTTAATGGAGTTTCCTACGAGATTCGTCAGTATCTGCCTGAACCTCTCATCGTCCGCCCGTACATGTGCGAAGTCCTTCCGGATACTGTTTCTTATCTCCACCGCTTTACTCTCAACAAGAGGCGCGAGGAGCGAAACCACCATGGACACGGAATCATGGCAGTTCACTGATTTAAGGTTAAGCGACAGGCCGCCGTGTTTCATACTGGAAAAATCGAGTATGTCATTCACAAGGGACGCGAGACGCCGCCCGTTGGCCGATATGAGCGAAAGATTTTCAAATACGCGATCAATGGAAATCGTCCTCCCGCCTCTGAGCATCAGCTCGGAAAGGCCCACGATCCCGTGAAGCGGCGTTTTCAGTTCATGTGAAGTGTTGGCCAGGAACTCGTCTTTCATCCGTTCGGCTTTTTTTAGATTTTCAATCGCACGCTCCTGCGCCAGGATGCGCTCCTGTTCCATCACCCTTATGTGCAGGCTGATGGCATAGGATAGAATAACGGCCGTTGCTATAGAGAATATCGGGTGCATATGAAGCGTTAACCAATTGAGTGGAACCAGGTCAAACCTGATAAGAGAGCTGGTTGCTTTACCAATAACACTAAGGATTAATATTATTACATAATACCTGGCGATATCGTATTCCTGCATAATACGGATGACTGAAATACCCGCCGATACCAATATAGTGAATAATAAAATAATATAGAACAGGATCCAGAACAGTCCCATCGGGAGTAAAAAGCTTGAGAACGCGAGGAGTACAAAAACAAGGATCAACAGGTTTACCAGTTTTGCCGCTGCGGGAAGGTCCTCTTTCAGGTTAAGAATATGTTTAAAAAAAAGCACCCCAAGAATCATGGCGGCTGCGCTGAAGAACACCATGATAATCGTATCACCTCGAGCGCCCCCTGAGGGCAGATAATAAACGAGTGACCCGTCTTCCAGCATCTGGATAATGATCAGAGAAAGTATGTAGTAAATAAAATAGAGATAGTCCCTGTTGCGCACTGCCGCATATAAGAACAAGTGGTACAAAATCATTATTATCAAGATGCCGAAAAACGCGCCGGTAAAGATATATTCCCTGTGCACTTCTCGATAATGTATTTTTTCAGAGATAATCGAAAGGGGTATAAGCACGGCGCCCAGTGACATGACACGAATGTAAACCGTGACTGTTTCACCCGGAAATTCCCTCATTTTAAATAAGAAGAACCTGTCAGGGACATCCCTTGTGTCCGGCGCATAAATGATCCCCGTCTCGCTCTTCCTGTACCTGTTGCCCGGTTCGGGCATATATGCCGTTACCGATGTAAGACCGTGCCAGCTGCATTTTATAAACCAGTTCATGTTTTCGGGGCTTTCTTTTCGGGGGAAGGTGACCCTGAACCTGACCCAGTATGCTGATTTTGAAAAGCTGTAGTTAGGAATGTCCTTTTCAGATGAAATAAAAAGATCGGAGCGTGTTGGCGAACATGCCTCTTCAAAACTGAGTTCACCGGTTTTATCTTCAAGGATATCGAGACTTCGGCCTATGAAATATTCCTTCTCCGCGGTATCGATTACAGCAGGTCCGCTCGGGGTTGATCCTATGGCCGGGAGTGAGGATAGTAAGGCAATTAAAACCGCCAGGAATGTGCCGGGAAGTTTATTCATTAAATTCGAGTTCCAGCATAACAAAGGCAATCAACGATAATTGCATGTAAAGACTTATTTTTACCAAAAAACCGAGTATCCAGTGCGGTTCATTCCCTTTCGGTAACCGATCATTCCGGCCTGGGTTGAATTTATAGCGGATTGCGGATACCTGAATATTCGGTACGGATTAAAATTGCCAGGAGTGAATCTATGAAAAAAAGAATGTATTTCGCGGTTTCCTTTCTTGTGCTGAGTTTCTTTACGCTCGGTTGTTTCCAGGATCAAGTTGATTCAAAAAGCGATTCCGAAACCTTGAGCAAATGGGCCGTAGTCGATTCTTCATACACAAGAATTATCTACACAGGTACGACAGACGTGGATATGGACAACGCTGATGAGTCGGGCGCATTTGAAGAATACTATATTATTGGAGAATCCACCTTTAATATGTATTATAATATCACTACTGTAATAACCGATCCGCCGGGTACGACTTCTGAAGATATGTACAATGGATTGACCGGCTGCTACTATACTTCATATTCCGAAACACCATATACCTTTGATGGCGCCATTTTTATCATGGACCCGGACAGCCCCAAGGGATCAAAGCTATATAGCGTTTCATATCCTGATGCGATACATATGGTGCTGACAAGATCGGGAGACGTCAGATATTTTGAAAAAGTAACCGACCCGACGGAGCTGGCTGCCATTGACGGTGCGCAGGACGACAATGAAATACGTTCTTTTCTTCTCGGTCTTACTCCTTTGTGATCATTCTACTCCCGGTGTGGCTGTATTACCGGTGTAGTGCAGCCAACCGCGTAGCTCGTACAATCTCGCCTTTGGGCGCACCAAAAACCCGGGCCGCAGCAGACCCTGGGTTTTTGTAATAATAGCAGGCCATGTGCTTGGGAGCGTATGTCCGTTTAGCGAAGATTATTTACGAGGAGCGTAATTGCCGGAAGCAGACTCCTTCCCGGGCAATTTCACCCAAAACAATATGCAGTCGAGCAGGATTATTGCAAGAGCGGCCCCCGGGCCGCTCCGCTTATTTTGCGCGTGTTCCCAAATCCGGCGCAGATCAAATAGTCGTTGCATTACCCCTGCGCCCGTGCTAGGCTTCCCGGACAATTGTGAACGGAGGAAATCATGGCCACACGCAGATCAATAGTCGTGAGCGCGTCCGAGGACAGGCTCGAGAAGCTTATCCAGGATCGCCTGAAACCGGGTGCCGATAAGAAGACGATCGACGAGAGGATATGGGACCTTTTCGGCGAAGATTGGTGCGTGATGTTTACGGACCTTTCCGGCTTCTCGCGCGGCGTGGCGAAGTTCGGCATCATACATTTCCTGCAGACGATATCGGAAGCGGAGAGGCTCCTTATCCCGATCATCGAAGACAACGACGGCATTTTACTCAAGGTGGAGGGGGACAGCTTCCTGGTCATCTTCCGTAACGCGAAGAAAGCCCTGCAGTCCGCCATCTCCATGCAGCGTGCGTTAAAGACTTACAACACCGACAAGCCCGACGAAGAGAAGGTCCTCCTGTGCGTGGGACTGGGCTACGGCAGCATGCTCAGGATAGGCGACACGGACGTGTTTGGCGCCGAGGTGAATGCCGCGAGCAAGCTGGGCGAGGACACGGCCGATGCCTGGGAGATCCTTGTCACCGAGGCGGTGAAGACGCGCGCCGAGGGCATGCCGGATATCTCATTCGAGCCGATCAAGGAGGTCCCCCCGGGCGCGGAGAAGGCGTACACGACGCGCTACGTTCTCTAAACGTGGGATCCGTTCCCGCCGAACACCGGCTTCAGGATGAAGCCGGCGCGCGCCTGAGCGCGAAAAAGCAGCCAGCGGTAATGAGGACCGTTCCCAGCCACACGAGCCAGATCATCCTCTTCTTTGACACCTCGACGAGGGCGGAATCGGGCGGGACAGGGGCGCCGGCGACGGGTTCGATAAAAATAACGGCGCGCTGGGTGCTCGCGTTCACCTCCTCGAGAAACACGCGCTGGCCGGTCGAGCCCAGCACCGCGATAATCGCCTCTTTCTCCCCGCCCGAGATGCCGATCCCGGGAGCGATGAGCTCGGCGGCCCCGTTGCGCTCAACGCGTATCCGCGCGAGTATCCGGCCCCTCCCGGTGATCATCAATTCGCGGTTTCGATCGAATTTTTCCAGCGTCATGGTCATGCCCGCGTGTTCGGCGGGGGCGTTCATCGCCAGTTGGACATGAGCCCCCTCGTCCGGGCCGGAGCGGAACTCGATGGGTGCTACGTAGAGATCATGGACGAAGCCGTACCGTATGGCCGGCTCCTTGACGAGCTTTCCGTGCGTATCGTTGAAATATGGGGTGGCGAGCTCCTGGGGACCCCCGGGCGTCTCCCGGGTGAAAATGAGCGCGGGTTTCTCTCCCGCGCGGAATTCCTTGAAGGTTATCGATTCCCCCAGGACATTTTCCGCTTTTCCCTGTACGAGTTCCTTCTTCTCGGATACCGAATGGAAGGAGGACGTGATGAACCCCGCGACGATCACCGCGACGCCCAGGTGAGCGATGCGCGAGGCCAGGAGCGCCTTCGCGTTCAGTGTCGCCAGGTCCTTCGCGGCGAGAATCGCGCAGAAAAACGCGAGGGCCGTGAAAATATAGGGGACCGGCTCCGTCGTAAGAAAAATGTTGAAGAGCACCGCCGCCCCGACGGCGGCCGCTCCCGCGGCCGCGAGAGTCCAGGGCCTGGTGCGCCCCATGAACATGCTGACCGGGGCAAGCCCCATGAACGCGAGTATGAGGATCCCCATGGGTACCGATACCTGGGTGTAAAAGCCCTGCTGCACTGAAAAGGGCTTCTCCGAAAAAAGCGACGAGAGTATGGGCATCGAGGTTCCCGCGAGGATGAGCAGCGCGTAGAATAGAAGCGTTACGAGACCAAAGGACATGAGCGTGTCCCAGGAGAGCGCCTGGGCGCTCAGGGGCGCGCCCTTCATGGCGGGAAGCCTGACTGCGTACAGGAAGAGCGATCCGCCGGCGAAGATAAACAGGATAACCAGCAGGTATTTCGAAAGCCCCAGGTCGCCGAACGAATGCACGGAAAAATCGGAAAGCACGCCGCTGCGGGTCAGGAACGTGGCGTATACCACCAATACGAAGGACGCGAGCGCAAGCCCCAGGTTCGTCCGCACCAGGCCGCCCTTGCGGCGCTGCAGGATGAGGCCGTGCAGGAGGGCGAGGATCACGAGCCAGGGAATGAGCGAGGAGTTTTCCACCGGGTCCCAGCCCCAGTAGCCTCCCCATCCCAGCACCTTGTAGGCCCAGTACCCGCCCAGGAAGATGCCTATCCCCAGGGTCGCCGCGGAGACCAGAACCCATCCCCGCGCGCGAATCGCCCAGCCGGAAAAATCACGGCCCGCGAGCGCGGCGATCGCGTAGGCGAAGGGAACCGCGGCGGTGGCGTAGCCCGCGAACAGGGCCGGCGGGTGAACCACCATCCATGGGTCTTTTAAAAGCGCGTTGAGTCCCGCTCCGTCCGGCGGGACGACGCCGATCGCGAATTGGCCGGAGCCGTCCTCCCACACGTAGCGGAAGGGACTGTGCACGGTGAGCAAGACGAGAAGGGCGATCTTGACCGAGAGCAGCACCGCCATAATGAGCCGTTCGTCGTTCTCGTTCTTCGCGATCACGAACACGCCGCAGGCGGAGACCATGAGCGTCCACAATAAAATGCTCCCCTCCTGGCCGGCCCATAGCGCCGCGACAAGGTAGGCCGGGTGCAGGTCGCGGGAGGAATAATCATGGACATAGGCGAATTCGAAGCGGTGCAGGAGGAAATACGCGAGGAGCAGGAGCATCGCCGCCCCCATGGCCCCCCCCGCCAGGTACCAGGTCCGGCGCGCGGCCGCGCGCATGCGCGTGTCGCCCGGACTGCGCAGGTAGAAAAACAGCGACACCGCGGACATCATGAGCGCGAGCAGTATGAGGATGAATCCGAAATTCATTTCTTTTTTTCCTTGGTGTATTTCGAGGGGCACTTCACGAGGATCTTGTCCGCGACGAAGAGCGCGGACGCAGTGCTGTAGGTTCCCAGCGCGACCACCTTGTCGGCGTGGGTGAGGTTCGCCGGTTCGGGCCCCGCGGCGGTCACCCTCATGAGCGTGCCGTCATTGTCGCGGAGCGTGAAGCTGAACCCGTCACGGGTGCGCTCGACGGGCACGTTTTTTTCGAGCGCGCCGATTACCTGGACGAAGCTTCCCGTTTCCATGGCCTCGCGGAAGGCCACGTACGGGGTGAGCATGCCCCGCATGGAGAAGGCGGCGATCGCGATGAACAGCGCGACAAGGCCGAAGAGTATCAGTTTTTTACGCATCGAGTTTCTTCTCCAGGCGCGTGACGCGCATATCGAGCCTGAGCAGGAGGACGGCGATCCCGGCCCAGATGACGAGTATCACCCACATGGCGGCCAGGGGCGTTGCTTCCGCCGATTCGACCGGCGCGGCGGTATCGGCGCGATCGATCGGGGAAGGGGTGTCCGATACGCGCACGCGCGCGTCGTCCGTGCGGGAGGCGGTATCGGCGCCCGCGAATGATGAAGGCGCGAACAGGAGCGCGCACAATGCGAACGCGAAGGCTGCGCGCGGCAGCGGTCTTATGCTATTCATGATCTCGTTCCTCGATGCGCGCGTCGATGCGCGATATCCTCTGCAGCAGGGAGAGCGCGTACAGGTACAGCGTGGTGAAGGCGGCGAGGGCGCACAGGAGCGTTACGCGCATCTCCTCGTCCAGTTTCATCTTCATCCCGGTATTGATGAGCGTATCGGCCGGGTGCAGCGAGTCCGCCATGCGCGGCATCACGAACACGAAGAACGGCATCGCCGTCATCGCGATTACGAGGTACGCCGCCGAAATCCGGCCGCGCGAGGGATTATGCTCGAGCGCGGCGCGCAGCGAGAAATACGCGCCGTAGACGAGGAGCAGGCCCGCGATCGAGGTCTCGCGCGGGTCCCAGTTCCAGTAGCTTCCCCACATGAGCCTGGCCCACATGGAACCGCTTACCGTCGCCAGCACCGCGCACGCCATCCCGATGACTGCCGAATTGTGAAAGCGAGACTCCATGCCGGCGCGCAGCGGCGTGCGTAAATAGAGGATTGCGCATATCCCCGACACCGAGAAGGCGAGGGCCGCGATCCAGGCGACGGGCACATGGAAATAAATGATGCGGCCCGATTCCCCGAAGGTCTCCGCGGCCGGCGCCCACGCGAACGCGAGCACGATGGCAAGCGGCATGAGGATGAGCGCGAGATGATGTATTCGAAGGGCGCGCATGGCGTCTGTGGAAGGGGCTATTCCTCGCTCCAGATGTGTTCGAAAAGCATGTATGATACAGCGACAAGCGAACCCGAAAATGCAAGTAAAAAAATCGCGCTCTCCGCGAGGGCGGCGCGCGTCCCCGCCAGGAGCGCGGCGGTCGCGCGGATGGAAACCCAGAGCACCGGGAGGAGGACCGGGAACGAGATCACCGTGAAAAGTGCCCCCTTCCCGCCGGCGCGCGCCACGATGGCGGCGAGCACGGTCGACGACGAGGCGATGGCGAAGGCGCCCGCCGGGATTATCACGGCGAGCCCCGGCCCCGGGTATGAGAGGTTCAGAAAAAAAAGGTAG
Organism: Spirochaetota bacterium; assembly: GCA_004297825.1. NCBI lineage: Bacteria > Pseudomonadati > Spirochaetota > Spirochaetota bacterium. The sequence goes on along the minus strand of SCSX01000071.1, from coordinate 65,939 downwards.
AGCGGGGCGATGATGCACACAAGGAGGAGCAGCATGGCACAGTTGAACGCCAGCTTCGAAGCGAACACCGCCCCGGGCGGGGCGGAAAGCCTCAGCAGGAGCGAGGTCCCCTCTTCCTCCTCCCGCGTGAAGGTGTGCGCGAGACCGCTCATCGCGGTGAAGAACACGATAATCCAGAAAAGTATCGCGTGCACCAGTGGGGTGAAGCGCGCGCCCCCCGCCGCCATGCTCACCGCGAGCGTCGTGATGCCGGCGAAGGCAGCCGCGATGGTGATCGCGAACCGGTTCCGGAACTCGACGGTGAAGTCCTTCCTTAAATGCGCAATCACGACGCTACGCAAGGCGCACCGTCCCCGCGCACAGGCGCGCCTCGCTTTCCTCGTTGGTGGCGATAATGATGAGTGTCGAGGGGCGCGCCTCTTCGATCAATTCGGCGAGCACGAGCCTGCCGGGGGCGTCCAGATTGGTGCCCGGTTCGTCCAGCAGGAGGACCGACGGCGTGTGTGCGAGCGCAAGAGCGATCTTGAGGCGCTGGCGCATGCCCGAGGAATAGACGCGCACGCGCTTGTGGATGTGGGCGTCCAGGCCCATGCGCGCGCACAGGGACTGGGCGCGCATGGACGGCACCCCTCGCGATCCGCAGATAAATTCGACGGTTTCGAACGCGGAAAGGTCGCCGTAAAGCGCCAGGCGCGGACTGGTGAACCCGACCGCCAGGCGGCGCTGGGCGGCCGTAAGCTCCCTTCCCCCCGCCGACATGCACACGGTGCCCCCGGTGGGGTGCCGCAGGCCGGCCAGGATCTCGCACAGCGTGGATTTCCCCGAGCCGTTGGGGCCGGTGATCGCAATCGACTCGCCCCTGGTCCCCCGGAGATCGATTCCCCTGAATATCCAGCCCGATGTATACCGCTTGGACAGGTTACGGGCAGAGACTACAATGTGTTCCGGTTCGTTCATGGCGCCGGGTTTTACTTGGGGGGGGTGGAAGGCCCGCTGTCAAATATTTTCCGCTCCCGCGGGCCGCCGGAATCTTGATAATCCGGCCGGGTCTTCGTACATTTAGTAGCACCCGGCTGTATCGACTCCGGGCGGGCGGAGCGGGAGAGGAATGAGCGAAGCGAACGAGAATCCGGATACCCAGATTGAACCGTTAAGGGCGGGGTTCGTGGCGGCGCTCCCTGAAAAGGTCGCGCAGATAGAGCGGCTATGGCACCTGACGCGGACGGGAGGATCCAGGAGCTCCGTGGATTCGCTGAAATTCGTCGCCAAGCGGTTCGCCGACAGTGCGGGCGTGCTCGGATTTTCCGAGTTGAGCGCATCGGCCCGGTCGATCGAGGCGGTCCTGGGGACAAATCTCGAGTCGAAATCCCCGCTGGGGGACGCGGAGGTCCGGCGCATCGAGGAGTACCTCGAGGAGCTCAGGGGCGCGCTTGGCCGGGCGACAGGAATGCTGGCCGATTCGCCCTGGGGGAATTACGAACAGCCGCTGTGGGTGCAGGAATACGAAAACCGGATGATTTATCTCCTGGAGCACGCCGCGGGCGATTCCGGGGATCTCACGCAACAGATCGCGGTTTTTGGATACATGGTGGCCGTGTTTCATACCCTGGAATCCATGGGTACGGCGTTACGGAAAGTGATCCCCGGGGCCATTCTCATCGATACATCGTTCCTGGTTCCCGGCGGCGACCGCGACTCGCTGCACGCGCACCTCTCGACGGGGGACCATGCAATGCCTCCCATCGTGTTCATTTCGCAAAACGGCGACATGTCGGTGCGGCTGGACACGGTGCGCAACGGGGGCTCGGCGTTCTTCGTGAAACCGGTCGACGTGAGCGAGCTCATAGACACACTCGACTTGTTGACGTCGGACCGCAGGCAGGATCCCTTCAGGGTGCTCATCGTCGAGGATAATTTTGAGCAGGCGCAGTTCTATTCCGTCATGCTCCACGAGGCCGGCATATTCAGCTCGTTCCTGACCAATCCCCTTGAAATCATGAAGCCGCTGGTGGAATTCCAGCCCGAGCTCATCCTCATGGACCTGAGTATGCCGGGCTGCAACGGGCTGGAGCTGGCCTCGGTCATCCGGCAGCAGGAGGCGTTCGTGAGCATACCCATCGTGTTTTTTTCGGCGAGCCCGGAGTTCAGGGGATTCGGGGACGGGATTTACGCCGACGAGGTTATCCCGAAGACCATAGCCCCGGCGCGGCTCATCGCGTCGGTGCAGAGCAAGGTCCAGCGGTACCGGACGCTGCGATCCTTCATGGAGCGCGACAGCCTCACGGGTCTCCTCAAGCACAGCCGCATCAAGGAACAATTGCAGATCGAGGTGGACCGCGCGCGGCGGCAGAACTCGATTCTCAGCTTCGCCATGATCGACATCGACCGGTTCAAGGAGGTGAACGATACCCACGGGCACCTCACCGGCGACCGCGTGCTGAAAAGCCTGTCGCGCCTCCTCCGCGAACGGCTGCGGCGCATCGATATGATCGGGCGTTACGGGGGGGAGGAGTTCGCGGTGATTTTGCCAAACACCCGTGCGGAGGACGCGGTGAAGATCATGGACGACATTCGCGAGAGTTTCGGCATGATACGCCAGAAGTCCGATACCGGCGATTTCCGCGTGACCTTCAGCTGCGGGATCGCGGCATACCCCCTTGCGAACAGCGCCCTCAACCTGAACGAGCGCGCCGACAGGGCGCTGTACGTCGCCAAGGATCGCGGGCGCAACTGCGTGGTGCTCAGCGATCACCCGGACGAGCCCGGCTGAAGGCCGGGAGGCGAATCGGCGCCCCGCGCACACCTACTTGAGCCGGTTGCAGAAATAGCCCTTTATTACGGATTTCAGGTTTTTCTCGTCGGTATAGGGAAGCGCGCCCTTCTCGACGCTTTTGATCGTCGCGGCGTCGCATTTATCCTGGAGCTTTTTGACCACGGTGCACGAGTTGTAATCCAGGCGCCACGACGCGTCCGTGAGCGTGTCGAGCGCCTCCCTCGAGAGGAAGCCCGCCGCCTTGTCCGAGTAGTGAAGCGTCATCGGGGTTTGGATTTCCTCGCGCGCAACCGCGGGCGCCTTGAGGCCCGGTATGGACAGGCCGCCCGGGGTTCTTTCCCGGTGCGTGAAACGGATCTCGATCTTCGCGCCGGTCGCCTCATAGGTTCCCGTTTCGATCGTTTTCGCGGTACCGCCCTCGAAGCGCGCGATGCGCTCCATGACGGCCTTGTTATCCGCGAGCGTGAGCTTCTCAGCCGTATCACCGCCGCCCATCGCCGGGAGCGCGCAATAGAGCTCCTTCAAGACCTCGAACCCGGTGCCGCCCAGCACGAGCGTCATCGAAAATTTTCCCGCGGGGGGCGGTGCGTCGGCCAGGAACGCGCCGAACAGGTAGCCGCCGATATCCGCGGACCAGTACCATGTGCCCCTGCGATTCCCGATCGAGTCCTCCCGGTCGGCACGCGTGATCGAGACCCTGGTCCCGTAGGGCAGCACGTTCACCACGGGCGCCCCCACACGCGGCTCCTGGCGGCACACGAGCGAATCGGCGGTCACATACTTGTACTGCGCCCGGGAGCATGAGGCGAGGATCGCGCAGAGGATCGCGGGAATGAGCAGGGCGGCGGGGTGTTTCACGGGAACCTCCGTACGGCTGAAATTTGCACATGCGGTTCGAATGCTAGGACAGGTGCCCGGCCGGGCGCAAGCTTTTTTCGATCCGGCGGCGCGCATTGAATACGGGGATTACGGCGCGAAAGAAAGCGGGGGTCCGATACTCCAGTCGGTTTTCAACGGGACATATGAGGCCGGTGACGTTAGATGAAATCGATGGGAACGGGAATGAAGGTGAGGATGAATATCCCGACACAACACCAGCCGAGCAGCTTTTCCCCGGCCGAAAGCTCCCGGCCCCCGGGGACCGGCGGATGGCCCACCATAAGGAAGAAGAGCGCCATGAGCACCCACACGATCCACCCCGGCCAGATGAAGGAAAGCCCCGCGAGCGCGAGGAACACCGCCCAGCCGAAATAGAGCTGCGCCCTGCCTATGAGCGCGTACAGTATGTGGCTGCCGTCGAGCTGCCCCATGGGCATGAGGTTCAGGCTGGTAATGAGGAAGCCGATCCATCCCGCGAAGGCAACCGGCGAGAGCAGGATGTCGTAACCCGCCGGGATGTGCCCGTGGATGGCCAGGGTGAGCCCGCGGACCAGCAGCGAATCGCCGAATATGAGCACCTCGCCCTCGCCCCCGGAAGGGAGCGGCACTATCGGGGAGACGGAGATTCCGTACGCGGACGCGGCGAGACTCAGCACGAAGCCCACGACCGGGCCCATCGCGCCTATGTAGAGGAGCGCCCGCGTATCGGTGATGGGGGACTTGATCTTGATCACCGCGCCCATGGTCCCCACGATGGAAGGGAAGGGGATGAAATAGGGCAGGGTCGTGCGCACCCCGAAGCGGCGCGCGGCCAGGTAATGCCCCATCTCGTGGGCGAGGAGTATCGTCATTATGCTCAGGGAGAAGGAGACGGCGGAAGAAAGGGTGCCGTCCATCGAAAAGCCGGCCATGGTGGTGGTGCCCAGGGTGATGACGAAAAGCAGGACATGGACCCAAGGCGGCGTCGATTTGCCGGGCCCCGCCGCGCGTTCGCGCGATTCAAGGGTGTGCACCACACGGTAGGCCTGCGGGCTCATGTTGAGGGTGGCGAAATATGCCCGCGCCGCGGCGCCGATTTTACGAAGCGTCCTCCTGATCATGCGCCGCATGATGCACGGGAACGGCACATTATTGCAAGCAGATAATTCCCGGCGCCGCTATTCCGGCTCTTCCACCGGTTCGTCGGGCTCCCAGGTATAGGTGCCGTTGCCGTTGCGGGTCCGGTCTGCCAGGGTTTTCATGGGATATCGCTGGCCGTCGCCTATCGGCATGTATGCGTTCTTCTCGCTATGGTAATAGCTGTCGAGGGCGCTGATATACTGTGTCGCGTCGGGCCAGATTTTGAGCCCCTTGCCCTGTTCGCATTTCTCGTTGACGAAGCATCCTATGAGGCGGGAGCCGTCGGCATAATACCACACGCCCTCTCCCTGTATGCGCCCGTTGAGAAATCCGCCCACGTACTTGTCGCCCGAGGGGAGGATGAGCGAGCCCTGCCCGTTCGTTTTGTCATCCTGGAATCCCCCCGTGTACTTCGCGCCGAACCACTTGGATTTTTTTCCCCAGATATATATCCCCTGGCCGTGTTTCTTGCCGTTCTTCCATTCCCCGGAGTAACTGTCTCCCTCGCCGTACACGAGCGCCTTTTCCTCGCGCTGCCTTCCGGACTGCCATGTTCCGAAGAACTTTTGTTTGACCTTGCCGTCCGCCCCGAACGTGAAGAAGGATCCCTCGCCGTGCGCGGCCCCGTCCCTGAACTGGCCTATGTAGCGGGACACGAGCTTGCCGTTTTCATCGAAGAGCATCAGCGCACCGTCGCCCTCGTATCGCCCCTCGACCATCCGTCCAATGTACTGGGAGACGAGCGCGCCCTTCTCGTTGTACACGAACACGACCCCCTCACCGTGCATGGCGTTCTCCCGGTACATGCCCAGGTATTTCCTGACGAGCTTCCCGGCGGGATTATAAAAGAATTCCGAGCCGTGGCCGTGTTTTTTCCCGCCCGCGAACATCCCTATATAGCGGCTCGTGAGGTTTCCGCCCTGGTCATAGGTGAGCAGGGTGCCCTCGCCGTGGGAGAGCCCGTCCTTGAACTTGCCCTCGTAGACGCTGGTAACGCCGCCCTTGCCGTCGAAAAGGGTGAGCGTTCCCCTGCCGTCGGGTTTTCCGCCCGCGGTCTCCCCCTTGTATTCCGAGACGACCTGTCCGTCCCTGTATGCGATTATGGTCGCTTCTCCCTCGGCCTTGCCGTTCTTGAACTCTCCCGTTATCTTCTCGATGAGCGCGCCGTTCGCGTCGTAGGTGGTAAGCACCCCCTTGCCCCAGGGCACGCCGTCCTGGACCTCTCCCTCGTACTTGATCCTCTCCCGTCCCTGTTCGTCGAAGCTTGCGATCGTGGCCTTGCCGGCGATTTTTCCGCCCTTGAACCGCCCGGCGATTTTCCTGACGAGGCGGCCCTTCTTATCGTACTCGTACATGACGCCGTCGCCGCTCGGCCGGCCGTCCATGAATCTCCCCTCGATTTTCGAGGCGAGTTTCCCGTCCGCGTCGTATGAGAGCAGGGTGCCCGCGCCTTCCGTTTTCCCGTTCGCGAATTCGCCCGAGTACTCGGAAAGGAGGCGGCCCTCCGCGTCATAGGTTTTGAGTGTGCCGGTTCCGGAGGGTTTGCCGTCCGCGAATTCGCCTTGGTACACGTGCAGCGGCTTTCCGTTCTCGCCAAGGGTGGTGAGCGTCCCTTTTTCGTATTCGAGGTTCTTCATGGTGCCGGTGAAGGTGGAGGTCACGGCTCCCCCGGGCCCGAACGTAGTGACCGTCATCTCTCCTTTTGGGGAGCCCTTTCCGAACGTACCCTCTATGGTACGGATCAGGTTTCCCGCGTCGTCGTATTCGTAGAGCTTACCCTTGCCATGGGCCTTGCCGTTCCTGATATCGCCCTCGTACTTGAACTTGCCCCAGCGAAGCACACCCTTGAAGGTTTCCCCCTTCTTGTGCTCGGGTTCCTTTACTTCCTGATCCGTCCTGGCGGTGTCCTCAACGGTCTTTTCGGGACGGTTTTCGTCGTGCGCGTCGGTCGGGGTTTTTTCCACGCGGTCCTCGGAGAGCCCCCTGGCCGGGGGCAGCTTCGTGTCTTTGCGGTTTCCCTCCCCCGTGTCGCATGAAAGGGAAAAAAGGATGCACGCGGTCGCAAGGGATACGCATGTTAATTTCATGGCGGTGCTCCTGGGGAATGTATTGTACGCGGCGTAGCCGGTTTCCCCGCGCGAAGTAAAAGGGTGCCGACGATTCCGCAAACCCATACAAATATGAATATCAATAATCCTTGTAGGTTTTCTATATATAAAGGATTACCGTTTTCATAATTGAACGGTATATATTTATCAATTAAATTTTTAAATCCGGGGTATTTTTTGGCCGGGGGCCGATATGTGGGGGTGTGGAAATTCAGGCGGAAAACGACGAATTATGCTCATGCATTCCTACGGGATACCGATATATTCATCAGGAAAACCCATAGTTCACCCAGGTGGATTAATAAGGTATTGAACATGAAAACAATGAGACGAACGGCGGTGTGCGCGGTGCTGTGCGCGGTCATCCTTACGGGAGCGAATGTCTACTCTACGGATAAGACATTCAGCGTGCTGGATGCTTCCAAGGTGTCGAGATACAGCGAGGACAGGGTGTGCTATCAGCGCATCGACAAGAACGTGAGTCCCTTTATAGAAAATTCACGCGAAACGCTTCTTGTCATCAGAAAAAGTAAAATATATTTTATCGTCGACGGCTACGATGTATCGACGGAGGTGGACCGCAAACGCGCGGTAAACGTCATTGAAAACCGCTACGTCCCCAACGAGGATCTCTGGATCAATAAAATCAATGGGAAGCCGGATTTCATCCGCATCCTCGACCGGAGGCAGATCAAGCTCGAAAATTCGAACGAGGAATTTGTCACCACGAATTTCGGCCCATTCTTCAAGACGGCGCGCGACAGGCTGCTGAAGCGGCATATCGAGGTCTTTCACCAGCTCATGAAGAACCGCACGGAATCCGAGCTCGTGATCGACGTTCATCCCATCATGGTGAACCTGACCGCCAAGGAAAGCGAGAATGTGAGAAAGACCTACATGAGCGCGCACGCCAAGACCATCACGGGCGTCGTGTACTCCTGCGAGGACGGGGACGGGGACGGGGTCACGGAGACGTTCACGGTCACGTTCAGGGACGGATTCGACTGGGGAATCGATTCCGGGGCGAACATCATCTTCATTTATAATAATACCGACAAGGATATCGAAACGCTCATCGGCAAGCTCGCGTTCGAGGCGGTGCGCGGGAGCGTGGGGGAGGAAAAGGCGATGATAGAAACCTTCCCCGGCGACGAGGATATATTCAACGTTATCGACGACATCACGCCGCTCGAGCGGAACCAGTAGGATGCGAGGGCGTATCGGTACATAACCCAGGCGCCCGGGCCGGCACGGCCGGGCTTCCTGACCGGAAAAGCAAACACCCCGCGGAATTCCGCGGGGTGTCGTGCGTAAGGTCCCTGCCTTTTAAGCGCCCCGATAGTTATCGGTATCCGGGGCGGGAAGCGGGCGCACCCCGGGGCCGGGTATTATCGGTCCCACTTCCCCTGGCCGCGAAGCTCGGCGACGATGTCCTTCGCCTTCTCCTTGAGAGTCAGGTAGTCCGTCTTGGCCACACGGTTGAGCGGCATCTGCGCGGGGCCCAGGATGACCACGTGCGAGGGGCGTGAATAGGACGATATGTCGTCGCACGCCTTCATAACCATCTCCACGCTCACCTCCCTGCCGTCCAGCTTCTCCACGAAGGCCATGATCCCCTCGCTGAATACCTCGTGATCGACACCCACGACCGCGACCATCGACACGCTGTCCTTGAGTTTCTTGTGGATGTGGGTCTCCACGTCCTCGGGATACACCTGGTAACCCTTGGGCTTGATGACGAGCTTGGCGCGGCCCGAAAAGTGGAGCCCCTTGTCGTCGTAAAAGCCCAGGTCCCCAGTGTAGCATACGCCGTCGGAGGTGATGGTTTTCGCGGTGTTCTCGGGATCGTTCATGTAGCCCAGGAATATCTGCGGGCCGGAGAAGCAGATCTCCCCGATCTCGCCGGGGGCTTTGACCGCTCCGGCAGTGCGGTCGGTCTTTACCGGCTCGCGCACGCTGATGGGGCACAGGACGCTGTCGAAGCCGATCCCCTGGGTGATCTCCTCGACGCCGGCGTCCGGGTTCGTGTAGGTGACGAAGCCCGCGGTTTCCGTGAGCCCCAGCCCGGTCCCTATCCGCGGGGACATGGCTTTCATCTTTACGAGGAATTCCTTCGACACCGCCTGGCCCCCGTAGAGGACGAAGCGGAGCGTGGAAAGGTCGAACGAGGAGAATTCCGGGAGGCGCCATTGCATATTGAACAGCGCCGGTATCTGTCCCATGACCGTCACCTTGTGCTTCTGCACGGCTTCCAGGCTCATTTTCGCGTCAAAGATGTGAAGGATGACCATGGTCCCCCCGCCGAACACGGTCGTGGCGAGCTGCTCGGTCGTGCACCCCACGTGGGAAGGCGGGAGGTTGACGAGCATCCTGTCCCTGGCTTCGAGCTCGAAGGCGACTGCGAGCCCGATATTCTGGATAATGATGTTTTCATGGCACAGGAGCGCGGGCTTGGGCGATCCCGTGGAGCCTGTCGTGAAAATGATGAGGCAGGGATCGCGTTTCACCACCTTTTTACGCGCACGGCCGACCTTTCCGGTGAGCATGGACAGGATGAATACCTTCTTGATGTCCTTGACGAACGCAGCGATCCCCACGGCGCCGGGGATAATGAGGTTCGCTTCCTTCTGAAACTGGACCCATTGCTTCACGTACGGGGATTTGGGCATGAGCTCCTGGATCATGGGGCGGAAATCGGCGACGGGGGTTTTCCCCAAAAAGAAGTAGGCCTTTGGTTTGAGCTTGTCAAGGCAGTACTGGATCTCCGCGGTCTTGAGCCGGAGGTCGAGGGGCGAGATGATAATGCCGATCCGGAAGCACGCGTACATAAGGTAGATATGCTCTTTGAGCAGGGGCAGGCTCGTGGCTACGATATCCCCCTTCCGGAGACCGATCGAGAGGAGCTTCGCGGAGAACGCCGCAACCGAGGTATTGAACTGCTTCCACGACACGGATTCCCCCGTATTGTGCTCGATGATGGCGATGCCCGCCGCGTTATCCCGTGCGTACTTTGAGATGTAATCGGCGAGGTTGGGCAGCATTTCCCTGTACATCTCCCGGGAACGCTGGTCTTTCTTGGGGTCATGCATTATGTGCCTCCTATAAATAATGGCGATTTTGGATGCGCGGCGGCATGGCATGGGCCGCGGCCGGGCTCACGCCCCGGATCATAGCCTGGACCTGCATGCGGTTTTTGTCATCTTGGATTATGATTCCGGAAAGCAAATTGCGCGGAAAATTCCCGGCTTGTTTTCCAAGATTCGGGCACCGAAAGGGCATCGGGCAAAGAGTAGCGGGGTCCGATACGCGGGTCGGTCCGGGGCGGTGCGTATCGGACCCCGAAACCGGCGCTCCGGGTCCATGCGCTACGAGCGGGATTTCCGGCGGCCCTGGTTTTCCCGGTATTTCACGGGGGTCAGGCCAGTCAACTTGATGAACCATTCGTAAAAGGATGAAGGTGAATTGAACCCGACCGCGTAGGTGACCGATGTCACGGAACGCTCGGGGTCGGTCGTAAGGAGCCCCTGCGCCTCCCGGATACGGTATTCGTTCACGAAGGCGTTGAAGTTTTTATTCAGGCGCTCGTTCAATATCTGCGAAAGCTGGTAGGGCGCGATGGAGAGCTCCCCGGCAAGGAGCGCGAGGCTCAGGTCCTCCCTGGTATAGATTTTATCGGTATTCATCGCGTGAAGGAGGCGGTCCATCACCGCATCGACGTCCAGGCCCTGGATGCGCGAATTTTCGTAGCGAATTTTTCTCGCGCCTTCCCGCGCCTGGAGGGTGTACCGGGGGTATCTGCGCCCCATGTAATAGACGAGCAGGACGAAGGCGCACATCATGAGCGATATGGTCTTGATGACGATCTCGTAGAAGCCGTGACTGAAATCGTACACGTTGTAGAGCAGAAAGCCCGCGAAATAGGTGAATATGGCCAGGAAGGTGAGCGCCATGATGGCCAGCGAGAGGAAGGTGATCCTCCCGATTCGAATCAGGCGCGCGCGCATCAGGGAGGCGCTGTCTTTAAGGAATATCGCCATATAGATGATCATGGAAACGACGATGAGCAGGATGATGATGGCATAGACCGTCACGACGGGCCCGTCCCGGCTGAGCCGGATCGGGTTCACCAGGAGCTCTCGCTTCGTCTGGGCGTCCAGCGTGTAGAACGGGCTCAGGAGGAGGGTGATGAGCAGCCCGGGAATGAAGTGGAGGATGTTTATCAGCCGGTACCGATAACTATCGTCCGTGAGGAATCGGAAATAGAAGTACAGCAGGGGGCCCGTGAAATAGAGAAAAGGCGCATGCAGAAAGGCGAGATGGGGATATTCCGCGAGGATCCCCGATACCATGAAGCCGTGGTAGGATTGCCAGACGGCGATGCACAGGAGGAGCAGTGAAAGGATGTAGTTGCCCGCGTTCCTTGGACGTTCGATCATCTGGCCCACGGCAATGATGGCTGCAAGCCCCGCGCCGAAGAAGATCAGAAAAATGAGTATTTTATCCAGCATAGCGGACGTCCCGGTGCCTCATGATCATGGTGCATCATTGTCGGGGAATCCGCACGTTTGTCACCTGTTTTATCTGCGCCCGCCGCGCGCCCCCATGTGTGCCCGCTTGAAAAGTGACTTTACACGCGGGGGTGTATGCGTTACACAGGGCGGGCTAGGGGCGCGGCATGCGTCGATAAACATCAGGGAGGACGGTGCGATGAAGATGAAAGTGGGGGCGGGCATACTGGTGACACTGGCGGCGCTTGTCGTCGTCGTGCTGGGCATCGCGCGCATCATGGCGGACGTGCAGCCGGGGCGCGATGCCGCGGCGAAACTCGGTATTCCCTGCCCGGCGGTTATCGCGCACCGGGGGGCCTCGTACCTGGCCCCGGAGGAGACGGCCCCCGCCTTTATTCTCGCCCGCGACCTGGGCGCCGATTACCTGGAGCTCGATCTCCAGCGCACGAAGGACGGCGCGATAGTCGCCTTCCATGACGATACGCTCGAGCGTACCACGAACGTGAAAGAGGTGTTTCCCGGCCGTGAAAAGCAGTTCATCTCCGCATTCAACCTGGGTGAATTGAAGAGGCTGGATGCCGGTTCCTGGTTTAATAAACAATATCCCGACAGGGCGCGTCCGGCGTATGCGGACCAGAAGATACTTACTATTGAAGAGGCCGTCGCCATCGCCGAGGGCGGCGCGAATAAGATAGGGCTTTACCTGGAGACGAAGTCACCCGAGCGCTCACCGGGCATCGAGAAGCTGATCGTCGAAATCCTCGCCCTCCGGGGCTGGATAGGGCCTAATGCGAAAAAGGGCGCGCTCATCTTCCAGTCGTTCGATTCGGGAAGCCTGGACAGGCTCAAGGAGCTTGCGCCCTCGATACCGCGCTCGTACCTGGTGGATGAAGATATGGCGAAAAAGGAATCCTGGGCATCGCTGGTGGAGCGTGCTTCCGCGCATTCCGGTGTGGGTCCGGTCGGATATCTTGCGTTTCCCTGGAATATCGGCAAGGCGCATAAGAAGGGCCTCCTTGTGCATGTCTACACCATAAACGAGCTGGCGCATTTCAGGCTTTTCTCCTTTTTTGGCGCGGACGGGCTGTTCACGGACCGCTGCGACCAACTGCTCGCCTACCAGGGACGGGTGCTTCCCGCTCCGCCCGCGGATATTCTGAAAAAATACGGGTATTGAAAGCGCTGCAGGCTTCCCCGAAAATAGACTCAGGCATTTGAGTGCGGCCGGCGCTGATTTTAATCAGCCCGACCGGGGCATTCGTCGGCGCGCGTATTTATTTTCACCTACGTCGGAAATCATGCCGAAATCCGTCCCCCGGATCGTATAAGTACTATTAGATACGGAAATTGTCTTCGGGAGGCGTACAGTATGGAAACGACTATAAACATCAGCTTGAGGTATCGGAAGCTCCTTACCGAGCTGGCGAAATCGGTGGGAATTCCCCGGAGCTGGCTTGTCAGGAATCTGATACAGGGCGCGATGCAGGAGCGGGCCGGGAACGCAGCGGGATTCGTGCCGGTGCGATACCAGGAGCGAACTATGCCGGGGGTTCGGTCCGCGATGAGCGTGTGTCTTAACGAACGGGACTACGAGTGGGTTACCGATGCAAGGAAGTTTTTAAAGGAGTCTGTTTCGTTTATCGTCGTCTGGGCCATCGAAAAGTATTTAATCCTGAAACGAAAACCTGGGAAACGCCATGCTATAAAAAAATTCACCCATAACTATCGGTTCACCAATTATATCTTAGCATTTCAAGATACTCAAAGTGCGTTTTGCTGGATGATTTGCTGGGGAAAAGGAGGGAAAACGCCACCCATGGCAACTCCGACCAGACTCCTTATCGACCAGATCCCTTAGCAGCGAGCTCCGCACCCAGGTTGAACGCACGCGAATTCTTCGCGAAATCCGGAAACTGTTCCCTGATCGTTTCCAGCAGCGCTTCGCGCGGCACGGGAAGGCTGCCCAGCGCAAATGCGAGCCCCATCGAGATGGTATTGACCTGTCTCAAGGACTGGAAATGCTCCCGGGAAATTTCATCAAGGTTGAAAACGTGCACGCGGGGCGTGAACTCCCTCAGTCGTGCGTAGATCGATTCAACCGGTGGGTAGACGGAATCGCCGTTGCGCACCGAAACGGGGATGAGGGGAAAGTCATTCACGATCACGACCGAATCCTTATGCAGAAAGTGCGCGTGTCTCAGCGCCTCGAGCGGCTCCATCGCGATGAGCATATCGGCCCCGGCGGTGGGGATGAGTCCCGACACCTCGAATGCCCGCTCGTTCGGGGAATCGCCTGGCATGGTTCCAATATAACGCACGTTGCTCGTTACGACGCCTTCGCGCTGGGCCCCGCCACGGCGCTCGGCACCCACGACCGCGAGGCCGGCGCGGATCGCCGCGAGCTTGAGCGCGGTGCCCAGGGTGATCGCCCCCTGGCCGCCGATCCCGCAGATGAGAATATCGTAGCGGATCATTTCGCCGCCGCCTTATTCATGCGCCGAATCTCGGTGCGTACGATCGCGCCGTTGGGGCAGAGGTCGCGGCACGCGCCGCAGTCCAGGCAGGCCGTCTCCTCGATGTAATAGTAATAATCGGCGCCCGAATCCTTTCTTCGTATCGCCGGGCAGCCCAGTTCGATGTAGCACTCGTTGCATTTCTGGCAGCGCCCCGGGTCGATCTGGTGATATTCCTCGAAATCGTACGGATTGCGTGCAACGCGGCGCCCGTGCTGCAAAGCGCATTCCTGTTCGGCGATAACGACGCGCACCCCCTTTTTCACGCGAAGGGCGTCCTTCACGGCCGCGGTCGAGGCCTTTATGTTGAAGGGATTGACGGTCCGGACGTACGAAACGCCTATGGATTTGAGAAGCCCCTTGAGGTCCACCGGCTTCATCTTCGATCCGTCGATCGCGACATCCGTGGTGGGGCTGGGCTGGTGGCCGGTCATCGCGACCCACTTGTTGTCGAGGATCACGAGCACCATGTCCGCATTCTGCTGCACGGCGTTAATGAGCCCGGGAATTCCCGAATGGAAAAACGTCGAGTCGCCCACGTAGGCGATCACGTCCTCGCCCTCGATCTTCTGGAGCATGCCCTGCGCGATCCCTACGCCGCAATTCATGCACGTGACCCAGTCGAACGCGCGGAAGGGCGGGAGGCACGAGAGCGTGTAGCAGCCAATATCCCCGGCGAAGATCACCTTCCGGTCCGTCGCCTTTACGATCGAGTAGAGCGTCGCGCGGTGCGGGCAGCCGATACAGAACGCGCCCTGGCGCGGAGGGAGGTCCTTCGTGAGTTTTCCCGAAAGTTCCCGTGCCCGTCCGATGCGCGCGGGAAGCGGCTTTGAAAGCTCACGGCCTAGGAGGTCCGATATTACATCGGGGTCGAGCTCGCCGTACGCGGGAAAGATTTCCTTCCCCCTGATCGGGATCCGTACGTTCCGGTCATACAGGAGCCTCTTGACCTGGAACTCGACGAATCCCTCCAGGTCCTCCACGATGATGATTCTCTCGAGGCCATTCGCGAAGGACGCCACCTCGTCCGCGTTGATGGGAAAGGTGAGCCCCAGCTTGAGAACCGGCGCGTCCGTGACGCCGAGAAGCGCGAGGGATTCCATGAGGTACTGGAAGTTGATGCTCGAGGAGATAAACCCTGTCTTCCCTGTACCGGGGAAAACACGGTTGAATCCCAGCGACGGGGCGGTCGCCTGCAGTGCCGCCGCGCTCTCGATCACCCTGCGGTGATTAGCGACCGAACCCGCGAAGAGATTGATGTAGCGTACGGGGTTCCGCTCGAACCTTCCCTTTACCGCGACATCGGTAGGAAGTGAGCCTAACGCGAGTGATCCGATATTGTGGCAGAGCTTGCTGGGCGCGTTCAGGACGACGGGGACGTTGTATTTTTCGGAGAGCGCGAACGCGCGCAGGGTGAAATCCTTTGCCTCCTGGATGGACGCGGGTTCCAGCATGGGAAGGTGCGTGTGCAGGGAGTACCAGCGGTCGTCCTGCTCGCTCGTGGAGCTCGTGGCGCCCGGGTCGCTCCCGACCACCACCAGGAAGCCCGCCTTCACACCGGTATAGCCCGCGAAATGGAGCACCTCGGCGGCGACGTTCATGCCCACGTGCTTCATGGTGACCATCGAGCGGATCCCCGCCCAACTGGCCCCCTGGGCGCCGTGCGCGGCCACGTGCTCGTTCACGCTGAATTCCGCGTGGATGTGCGGGAACTCCGCGCGGAGCTTCATGTACTCGACCCCTATCTCGGAGGCGGGGGTGCCGGGATAGGTGCTAAAGTATCCAAGCCCCGCCTCGAGGCCGCCGCGCACGACCGCCTCGTTGCCCATGGCGAGGATCACCTTCCCGGGGGTATTTTCCGCAAGCTGGTTCATCGGCGCATCGGTCTTTCCTGGGTATCCAACGTCACTTGATTTCTTCGATGAGGACGGTGAGGTTCTTGAATTCTTCCATCTTTTCCCCATGTGCGGCGAGGAATTCAACGCCGTTGTCGACAAGATAGCGCGCGCGCTCGATCACCGCGCAGCATCCCGAAGCGGTGCGGATCGCGATCGCGAACCCTTTTGGGAGCGTTCCCGCCTGTTTCATGTCGATGGCCATCTTGAGCACCTGGGTGGGATCGATGTCGTAGACGGGGCGCGCCATGTAGTCTTCCTTATTAAGCTTGCCCGTCGCGATCACCACGCCGTCGAACCCGGAGGCGGCGGCGGTCGCCAGGAACGAGCGCGCCAGGTCGCGGTTCTTGGTGCTGGTGATGAGTTCCAGGAAGATTTTGCCCGCGTGAATTTTTTTCAGCTCCTGGAACATGCCCAGGGGGGAGAGAATGCCGTATTCCCCCACGAGGAGCGTTTCGCCGCGTCCCGCGCCGCGCGCGATGATCTCGCGGTCCCTGGCCATGTCGTTCAGGGCGGGGAGGTACTTGATAGCGACCGTGGCTAACTGCGCTCCCATAGTTCCTCCCGCGGACTCATGCATTTCGACCAGTCGACCGGCTCGTGGTAAACAGTGAAGCGTTCCAGCTGTCCGCGCTCTTTGAGCTTTTCGTAGATCGTGTGCCATACGCACTCGCGGTCCGTGAAGACCTCGCATTTCGTGTCCTGGATTCCCTCGCAGGGGCCGTTGCGCATGGACTTGGGACAGCGGGTGACGGGGCAGATTCCCGCCGTATCGTTCAGGATGCAGCTCCCGCAGTGCGAACAGCGCTCGTAGAATTTTCCCAGCCGCTCCACCATGCCCAGGAAGTGGGTGTCGAGCGCGGCGATAATCTCGCGGCCCGTCACCTCGGCGATGGCCTGTACGCCGCTCCCGCAGGTGAGCGCGATGACGGCGTCCGCACCGGCGATCTCCTCGTCGATGCGCTTGAGGTCGCGCGCGGTGATCCGCTTGTCGCAGGGGGACTCGATCGAGATGGTGGCGAGCACCTCGCGGTCGGCGAAAAGTTCGGCCATTTCCTTCACCTGCTCGGAACCGCCCGTCCGGCACACGGCCGCGCACTCGGAGCAGCCTATTATCACGAGGCGCTTCGCGTTTCCGGCGTACGCCTTCACCTGCTGCGGATCCTTTTTGCTCGTTACGATCATGGCGCCTCGCATCACTCCCGGCCGGACATGCGTATCGGCGCAGCCCGCCCCTTCCATTCTTTCCGGGGGATCGGGGGCCGATACGAGCACACAGGGAATCGTCTCTTCCTGCGTGTGAAAACCAATATAGAACGGCTTGGTTTAAAATCAATATTTTTTCACCGGGAGGCCGGCGCGCATATTTGTTTTGACTTCGCACCGGATCATGGTATCATACAGGTATTAGTGTGTGTGTCCATACCCGGTTCGATACGCCGGAGACCGCATAGGCATCCGGCCGGCAGGTTCGTGCGCAGCGCTTCGCGCAAAAAAAATCGCAAGGAGGATACAACTATGGATACTCTAGCCGTTGATATGATCGTCAAACAGAGTTTCGCGAAGGGTCTCAAGAACATGGTGCCGCTGCTCGTAAACGTGGTGCTGTGGATACTCACGCTCTGGATACCCTACCTTAATGTCGGCACCACGATCGGCCTGTTCGTGGGCATCACCACCAAGATGGCGAAGGACCAGCCCATCTCAATGACGGAAATTTTCGATCCCGTGTTCAGGAAGCGGATGGGCGAATTCTTCCTGGTCGCATCGTTCATCCAGATGGGAATCTGGATTGGGATTATGTTTTTCGTCATTCCCGGAATCGTTATCGGACTTTCATGGAGCCTGGCGATCCTGCTCGTAATCGACAAGGAGCTTTCTCCCATGGACGCCATCAACAAGAGCAATACGCTCACCTATGGGAAGAAATGGACCATTTTCCTGGGAAGGCTCGTGCTGTTCATCCTGGCGGGGCTCGCGGTCGGTATCGCGATGGCGATACTCGGGCTCATATTCAAGTACCTGGGCACGGTGGGAATGCTCCTGCTCGCGCTCGCCTATATCGCCGCCATGGCCTGTTTCATCAGTATCGCCATGGCCTCGAAGGCGGTCATCTACGCCGCGCTGGTAAAATAAATAAAGGGCGCACGAATCTCTGCCGGAAGGGTATCGATGAAAATAATCACGCTCAACTGCAATGGGCTGCGCTCCGCCTCGTCGAAGGGCTTTTATGAATGGATGCATAAACAGAAGGCGGACGTAATCTGCCTGCAGGAGACGCGTCTCACGGACGACCATGTGAAAGACGCCGCCTTCCATCCCGAGGGCTACCACGCCTTCTACATGTGCGCACAAAAGAAGGGCTACAGCGGCGTCGCGCTCTACACGAAAGAAAAGCCCGACAAGGTGATTTACGGTCTCGACTGGAAGGAGATGGACGACGAGGCCCGCTACATCGAGGCGCGCTTCGGGAAGCTCTGCGTCGTATCGGTCTACGTGCCCTCGGGTACGAGCGGCGACGAGCGGCAGGCCGTGAAGTACGCGTTCATGGACCGGTTCATGGAATTTTTAATGAAGCTGCGCCGGTCGCGCCGGGAATACGTCCTGTGCGGAGACTGGAACATCGCCCACAGGAATATCGACATCCGGAACTGGAGGAGCAACCAGAAGAACTCGGGCTTCCTGCCGGAGGAGCGTGCGTGGATGGACCGGCTCTATGGGGACGCGGGTTTCGTGGACGCCTTCCGCGTCGTCAACCAGGAGGCCGACCAATACACCTGGTGGTCGAACCGCGGCCGCGCGCGGGAGAACAACGTGGGGTGGCGGATAGACTATCAGGTGATCACGCCGGGACTAACTGACAAAGTCGTTTCCGCGTCGGTGTACAAAGAGAAATGGTTCTCGGACCATGCGCCGCTTGTTATGGAGTACGGGGTATAGGGGGCTATTTTTTATCTATCCCCAATCGCCTGGATACATCATCAAGCTTATGCAGTTTTTTCGTCGTCCGCAGCGATTTTATTCCATCCCTGTAGTCTCCTTTTTCCTCCTGGAGTTCCTTCAACTTCAGGTATTCCTTGTAGTCAATAATCACCGCTTTCGGTTTCCCGTTTTCTTTTATTATCTGTGGTTCAATCATTATATGCCCCCTGGCGACGCTTGATGCCGACGACGATCATTATGTCTTCTTGTATGGTGAAAATAACGCGGTAGTCGCCCACCCTAAGCCGGAACAGCTCTTCAAATTGGCCTTTAAGTTTTTTAACATCATGCTTTCGCCTCGGATTGCCGGCAAAACCTCCGGTCTTTTCAACAATCCGGGCGGCATCGGCTTTGTTGTCCACCGCAATTTTCTCGAGTTGCTTTACGGCCTTGTCCGTTAATTGTACTTCCACACTTGTTACATAATATACGAAACACTAATACTGCAATCAATTTATTACCACCTCCCCAGGGGGCGTTCTCGAAGCAATCCAGACAAAATCGGTCCAAATGTTCGGCCCATAGTGGTGCATGCGCATCCTTGCGTCCATGCAACTTCTTGAAAATATCAGAATTAATGACTTGACTGCTTTTCAACAAATGAACCACATTCATTAAGTGAGAGCCATACAGCACATGGCACAGCCGGCAAAACAAATTTTTATCAGATGCAGGTAACAGCCTAACACAAACCTCGGCGCAGGAGGCTTTATGGGCAGGATAAGACACCTATTATTCGGGGATTACGAAAGCCGGGAGCTTTGGGATCAGCAGAAGGTCAAGGCGATCGTCGTTATTTATTTTACTACGGCGCCCCTTATCCTGGCAATGGCCATTTTTTTCATGGCAGTTCAGGGGAAGAAATTCCTTGATTTCACCATACTCGGAATACTGTTTTTAGAAGCCATTTTACTTCTCGTGTTCATGCTCGCTCGCAAGAGCCATAATACCCTGGCTGCACACATCATGATGGTGTCGATGATGGCCATCGTATGGGCCGTAATGTTCACGACAGCGACTACGCTCCCCGTTGTCCGCGTCATCGACGCTATCGTGCTTATTTTTCCGCTTATCGGAATGGCATCGCTTCTGACAAATGCCCTCTCGATTACCCTGTACACTGTTTTCAATGGTGTCATTCTTTATGTTTTTACCCGATATACCCTGTCGATAGGGCTCATGAACCAGGCGGAGGCAAACAGCTATCTTATCGACTGTTCGGTTGCAATGATCATCCTGGGAGTTGTGTGTATCTCGATACTCCGGAACAGCCGAAAATCCAACGAGCACATAAAACTCACCCTTGGCGAAAGCATCCGCAGCCGTGAACAGATCAGCGACCTGCTCAGCCGCACGAATGAGGTAGCCATGCAGCTTGCCGCCTCGACCGAACAGATGGCGAAGACCATCCAGGCCTTTTCCCTGAACGCGCAATCGCAGGCCGCGTCCATCGAGGAAATAACATCCACCATCGAGGAAGTCGCCGCGAGCAGCGAAGGCATCTTCGTCATGGTCAAGAAACAGGTGGGCCTTTCCGAAAAGGTACGCGACGACATGGAAAGCCTGCACGGCATCGTCACCACCGAGGGAGAGAAAATGAAGGACGCCCTGGACATCCGGGACAGGCTCAACGAGATGGTGGAGCGCTCCAGGAGCGAAATCGAAAAGGTGCTGAATGTCATGTCGACGGCGACGTCGAATTTCAAGGATGTCCGGGACACCGTGGGCATCATCGAAGACATATCCGACCAGATAAACCTGCTCTCGCTCAACGCCGCGATAGAGGCCGCGCGCGCGGGCGAATACGGCCGGGGTTTCGCGGTCGTCGCGAGCGAAATCGGCAAGCTGGCCGACAATACCTCACTCAACCTTAAGTCGATCAACTCGATGTTCACGCTGAGCAATGAATCGATGAACGACGTTTATGGGAGGCTCCAGGTCTTCATCAACTCGCTCAACGGCATGATAGAGTGCATTTCAGAGTTCGGCGCGCGCATCGATCTCGTCGTCGACCTGACCGGGCAGGACCTTGAGCTGAACTCCACCGCCCGGGAATCCCTGGGCAGCGTATTCATGGAAGCGAACAATGTGCTGAATGCGTCAAGTGAGCAGCGAGCCGCCCTTGAAGAAGTCGTCAAGAGCATAGCCGAAATTAACAGCAGTACGCAGACATTCGCCGGTGGTTCGCAGGATCTTGCGGCGGCATCAAAGGAGATTTCGGACATGACCCTCAATCTCATGACGATGGCGGTGCGCACCTAGCGTAAAAGACGTGCGCGAACCGATACAGGTATCGGTCCCACAGCGTGTGCGTCCGCTCAATTTTCATGAGTCAAAACCGGTACGGCACCGCTATCTCCAGGTAGATTTTCCCCGTCGTGCCGGTTACGAGAAGATCGCGCGTAATCAGGATCATGTCCCACATCGAATGGATCGCGATCGCGGTCAGGATTCCATCCGCCCTGCTCCCGGTAATCAATCCATTGTACAATCCGAATAAAAAGGTACTGAAAAAGTATTGCGAGTCCGTGGCATTCGCGCTTTCTGAATTTTTAGCGACATATTCCCTGTCGATATCGATTCTGCGGGTATAAAATGCGACAGTGCCCACACCGTAGGGGAATGCGTTGAAGCCGCGTGACGCCATCATATCCGTATGCCGCAGGCCGAAATCCGTTGCCTGGAGGATATTCCCCAGCGCAACCGAGCTGGTGGCCTGCGAAAAAGCGGAAAAGAAAAAACCGCGGCTGAGCGATTCCTCGCCCACGCCGATCATTACCGATTCGGCGGCAATCAAGGGGAGCGCATACGCCAATCGCTTTGAGGTAATGGAATGGTGCACTCCTTTTTTAGAGAGATCGCGCGCCAGGTAGTACACGGGCAGCGCGAGTATGAGCGACGGTATCCTGTAATTATCGATCTGGAAAGGAGCGGTGTACATTTCAAACGCCGTGCTGTGCTTAATATTCAAAACGGAATTATAACCGGGATTGTTCTCCCGCGCTTCCTGGTACGCGTCGAATACCGTATAGAAATACAGGTCACGGGATATAAGGTAAGCGTTTGCCTTGATGGATTTTTTTGTAAAGGTATCCGTCGTTATATAATAATATGATGTCATCGGAAGAATCAGCGGAGCGGTCAGCGTGCCCTTGAACGAGTCGCCGCTGTAATAATATCCGGCGCCTGGAAAAAGGAGGGAGTAAAGACCGGCGATCACCGGATTCGGGAGTGCGGGTCTCACTTCGCGTATGGCCGGTGAATCTGTTTCCGGCTGCACCTCCAGCGGAAACGCATCATGCGCGCACAACCACATCGAGATGTACACCGTCATAGCTGCTGCAAAAACGCGAAAGCCCATAATCACCCGCGTGTATCCCATTCACGGCCATTTGTCGACGAGGATTTACCGGGATGTCCCCGTCGCTCAACTCACCTTCACCAGCATCTTCCCCAGGTTTTTCCCCTCGAATAATTCCATGAAAGCCCGCGGCGCGTTTTCCAGCCCTTCGACTATGGTTTCCGAATATTTCAATTTATCTTCCCTGACCCAGGCCGCGAGCTCTGCAGTCGCCTGTTCGTACCTGTCGGCGTACTGGAAAACGAGAAAGCCTTTCATCAGCGCGGTGCGAGTGAGAAGGAGCCTCTGGATGCGCGGTCCCGTGGATTCGGCTTCATCATTATAGGACGAGATCAGGCCGCACAGGGGAATCCGGGCATTGTTGTTTATCTGCGAAAGCACTGCATCGGAAATAGTACCGCCGACATTGTCAAAGTAAATGTCTACGCCTTTGGGACATGCGGATGCCAGGGCTTTTTCCAGGTTCGGAACGGTCTTGTAATTAATCGCGGCGTCATAGCCGAGCCTGTCGGTGAGATACCTGGTCTTGTCGTCGGACCCGGCGATGCCGACGGCGCGGCATCCTTTTATTTTCGCGATCTGACCCGCGATAATCCCCACGGCGCCGGCCGCGCCCGATACCACGACGGTTTCCCCGGGCGCGGGCCTGCCGATGTCGATCATACCGAAATACGCGGTGAGCCCGGTGAGGCCCAGCACCCCGAGGGCCGTGCTGACCGGCGCCCGGGCAGGGTCGAGCTTTTGCAGGGATGTGTCCAGTGCGACGACGTACTCCTGCCAGGGGAGAAATCCCAATACAAAATCTCCCGGGGCGAGGATCGGGGAAAGGGATTCGACCACCTCGCCCACGACCCCTCCGCTCATCGCTTCGTTCAGCGCGAAGGGCGGAAGATAGGATTTCTTCTCGGTCATCCTTCCCCTCATATAGGGATCGACGGAAATATATTTGGTACGAACCAGCACCTGGCCCTTTTCCGGCCGCGGCAGGGGGGATTCGTCAAGCGTGAAACAGCTGCCGTCGGGCATTCCCCGGGGCCGTTTCACAAGGAGAATGCGCCTGTTGGTTTCCCGCTGCATTGTTGTTCCCCCTTCACAATGATCGATGTGATTAAGCTTAAAGAAAATATAGTTCCGATATCGCCTCATGTCCATCGATGCAATAGTATATAGTCTACCTGCTTTTCCCGGCAAAGCTCTCAAGAAACTTTGTGATTTTTTGAGCGTAGAGTGCGTCATCCTTCAGCTCCTTCGAGTTGAATCCCGTCGAGGCAACGGCCTTTTTGCCGCTAATGGTTTCTAGATAGGGGAGCACCTCTTTCATGTCGGTATTGCCTGACGTTACGAAGAACGCCACCTGCTTGAATTTACCCTTATTGTTTTCGATGTATGTCCTGATCGCGGGCGTCATGTTCCACGACCATACCGGGGAGCCCATGATGACGATGTCGAACTTCGAGGCGTCAAAATTTTCCGGTTCGATCTCGGTGGCGTTCTCCCGCATGCTGTCCTTTCCCGCGATCAAATAGTTCAGGCAGCCGGTTCGTTCCTTTTTATCCAGGAGCTTCTCGATGTCCGCGCCCAATGATCCCGCGATGTCGCGTGCGACGCGTTCGGTATTCCCGGTTTTGGAATAATACACGACAAGAATCTGTTTCCCGGTTTCTACCTTCTGGAGATTGATATTCGGCGCCGGCCTTTCCGCCGTCTTGTTAGCGCTGGAACAGGCAGCGGTAAACACGAGCAGGGAAACGATTGAAATAATTTGAAATATTCGTTTCATATGAGCTCCTTGAGTGATTACATATTTTATTACTGGAATAATTCTTCTCAATGTTCCGAAATCGGTGCCAGATTAACACCCGGCAGACAGCAGGCAAGCAGTATACTAATCAACACCTGTCCAGGTGCTTTATCACCGTGTGTGGGCGCGGTTTCCGAGATAACCGCAGAACTACCGGATAGGGCCTTTCAATTGCAATAGACTTATTGCATAACTCAATTTTTTACGGGATTTAAGGAACGAAGCCCCTTAAAAGCCCCTCCGCAGGGGTTCCCTGCGAGCGCGAGACGGCAGTTTCGCAGCAGGTCTATTTTAAATATCTTGCAATAAAAAGAATGTTATTGCAAGATAATGTATTATCTTGCAATAAAGAAAATAGTAGTGCATATTTTGCAATTACTCATTACAGGTATGAAACGTATAAAAACAGGCAATTGGCTCACTATTAAAAGCGGCAGGGAATCCTACCAGGCTTTTCTTCCGGACCCTTTGCCTCCTCGCCCGCCGCTGGAAATAAACCCCATGCTTCAGGATCACATGGACCAGGCCCTGATCTCCCTGGGCCGTCTCGACAGTGTTGCAATGCTGTTGCCCGATGCGGTGATTTTCCTGTATACTTATATAAGGAAAGAGGCCGTGCTGTCCTCCCAGATCGAGGGCACGCAATCCTCGCTGTCCGATCTGCTGCTCTTCGAAATGGATGGCGTGCCGGGCGTACCCCTTGACGATGTCAGGGAATCGCTCAATTATGTAAAGGCCTTGAACCATGGACTGGAACGGCTGAAATCGGATTTCCCGCTGTCCCTGCGTCTTATAAAAGAGATGCACGCGGAGCTCTTAAAGAAAGGCAGAGGCGCGGAGAATGATCCCGGGGAATTCCGGACAAGTCAGAACTGGATCGGCGGAACGCGACCGGGAAATGCGCGCTATGTGCCGCCCCCTCCCGACCAAGTGGTAAAATGCATGGGCGACCTGGAATTGTTTCTTCACGACAAGCCACAACGGATGCCTGTTCTCATAAAGGCGGCACTCTCCCACGTTCAGTTCGAATCGATACACCCCTTCCTGGATGGGAACGGTCGACTTGGCAGACTGCTCATCACCCTTCTCCTGTGTCATGAGAAAATTCTCAAAGACCCCATGCTCTATTTAAGCCTATATTTCAAGACTCATCGGGATGCGTACTACGAAATTCTACAAAAGGTGAGGACAGAAGGCGACTGGGAGAGCTGGCTTGAATTTTTCTTCACGGCGGTAAAAGAAACCGCGGACCTGTCTGTGGCTACTGCCCGGCGCCTCTCAAAGATGGCCGAAGATGATCGCCGTACAATCCAGACGGTCGGCAGGGCGGCGGGTTCGATACTCCGGGTGCACCATTCGTTGTTGCAAAACCCGATCATCTCCATTCCCAGGGCGTGCGAATCGACCGGGCTAATGCCGAATACAGTCAAGGCCTCGCTCGATCACCTGGTTCGCCTGGGGCTTGTTCGGGAGGTGACCGGAAAAAGGAGGAACCGCCTGTTCGCGTATGTAAGCTATATTAATATTTTGAACGAGGGTACGTGACTACGGTCAGTGATTTCTCTGTTTTCCTGGAGCTTTTCAGGGGAGCCTTCAAACACTGCCCGCGCGATTTTTAGTGCGATGAGTGGTCGTGCAATACAGGATGCGGAGAATGAGTACGGAGGAGAAGGATGGATATGCAGGATAGATATCAACGTGGCTGGGAAAAGCTCAAGGAAGTGGACGGGGAAGCAGGTGAAAGGGTAATTGAAGGTCTAAAAGATATCGCACCGGACTTTGCCCGCTTGCTGATCGAATTTCCATTCGGGGACATCTACTCGCGTCCCGGCCTTGACCTCAAGTCGCGCGAAATTGCGGTCGTTGCCGCATTGACGGCGCTCGGCAATGCCGCACCACAATTGAGGGTTCATATTCATGGAGCGCTCAATGTCGGCTGTACCCGGAAGGAGGTCGTCGAGGTTATCATGCAAATGGCCGTGTATGCCGGATTCCCGGCGGCGCTCAATGGGCTTTATGCGGCGAAGGAGGTTTTCAAGGAGAGAGACGAATCGGGGAAAAGTTAACGCGGCTCGCAATTCCCCGGCCAACAGAAACGTTATCGCGAGAGTCGAAGTATGATATGAATAAATTACCCCCCCGCCCCGTACTTTTTCGCAAATTCCGCGAAGCTCTTGAACTCGTATGGGGACTTCTTCGTGTTCTCGCCGGTGACATTCTCCTTCGAGGTGTAGGTCTTGTTCTTGAACATGGTCTCCGTCTTCGCGATGATATCGCCCGACGGCTTTCCGCCCGGCTTGCAGAGCGGGTAGGCTGCCTTTAAGAGCGCCAGGTTCTCCTCCGAGTACCAGATACGCCCGGCCTTCTGCTCGTTCAGGTACGTCACGTGGGTGAAGATGCCGTTCCAGTCAATGCCAAAGTATTCCTTGAACTGGGCCTCGCGCACCTGCAGGTAGCCTGGATTGCATCCCTGGGTGCGGGCGATGTTCTCCATGGTCGCGTCCTTCCCGCGCGGGTCCGCCCAGCGCTCGTCATACGGGGCGAAGGCGCAGAAGGAATCGCGCCAGTCGTGCACGATGTCCAGCAGCCGCTCCCACGCCTCGTAGATCGCCTTCCACTTCGCGATCGCGGGCTCGTACTGCCACTCGATC
The DNA here is from genome assembly GCA_004297825.1 of Spirochaetota bacterium. Taxonomy (NCBI): domain Bacteria; kingdom Pseudomonadati; phylum Spirochaetota; species Spirochaetota bacterium. The sequence continues at coordinate 39,349 of SCSX01000071.1, read as the reverse complement.
GTGTAGCGCCACATCCCGAATTCCACCGGGTCAGGCCGCCCGAAGGCGCTCGCCTTCGCGAGCTCCTCCCACTTGGCGAGGATCGCCTCGTTCATCTTCTTTCGTACGGGATCGAACATGACGTCGGCGACGTGGATGTAGAATTCGATTACGGGCCTGTCGTTTCCGGACTTCATCATTTCGTAAATGCCCTGCTCCTCGCACGTGCGCAGGAACACGGGGTACGATACGCCGGATTTCCCGATCTCGATCGCTTTTTTAACCGGTCCCAGCAGGTGGACGTGGTCCGGATTGTCCTTCAGCTGGTTGTAGGAATTTTCCATCGCGCCTACCGACTGCTTCAGCAATGCCGCGTCGTCATAGGGCGCGTTCATGGCCTGCGCTGTGACGAGCTTCGTATAAAGCCCGCTGAACTTCGTGTAGTACCCGTCGTTGTAGAGCTTCATTGAAAACGCGGAGGCCTCGTCCATCTCCTCCCCGTATTTTTCCATCGCGGCCATAATTCCCTTGAGCTCGGCGAGCCCATCCGCGGCGACGCCGCGGTCCTCCGCGTCCTTTACCATCTGCCTGAAGGGATTCAGGATCTGTCCCGCCATTTCCTTTTCAACAGCCATCGCGTTCCGCCTCTATGAAATGATATCGCCGACAATTTTCTTGTGCTGTTCGATCCTGCGTGCGAGCGTCTCGTCGCCTACGGGTATCTTCCTCCGGTGCCGGTCCTCCCGGAGGAGCGCGTAGTCGAATTTGTAATCGGGCTTGATCTTACGCGCGGCCGGGAGGATCGAGTCCGTCCAGTTTTTCCGGAGCGAATCCTTCCAGCGCTCGATGCCTTCTTTGACGTCGGACTTCCAGCGCGACGGGTACTCGCCCTTTTCCAGCACCTCTATCCACTCGAGCTGGAGGAAATCCTGGTAGAAGTAATCGGTCATGAGGTCGAGCGCGATCTCGTCGGAGTTCGCGAGGCCGAGCTCCGTCACGCGCTGTGTGAGCGCGTTCACGTCGGTGATCCCCGGAAGCGCGGCGAGTATATCGGCGGAGCCCTTCGCGCGCACGGTCTCCCTGATCGCCCCGTACATTTCCTGCCGCAGGGTCTCCTGGTCCTTCACGAGCGCCACGGCATTCTTGTTGTGCAGGTTGTTCTTGAACAGCACGTCACGGAAATCCTTGAGCTCCGCGACGCCGCTAATCGCATCAAAGAGCGCCTTTTCCGTCTCGTATGAATTTTTGTAGTGGGGATTGTTCTCGTACTTTTTGAGGCGCGCCCGGTAGTAGTCGATATATTCCTGGTGCAGCTGTTCCATGACCGGTCTCCTTTTCCATGCGACGAGCGTGACGCGGGAAAAAACCGGCGTCGATTCCGCGCACGGGCCCTGCCGGCACCTGTCTCCGCGGGCGCCGACAGGCGGGGCGATGGCGTATCGGCCCCCCTGCTTTTCTCCCGGAGATGATCTTACCGCGCGCGTATTAAAAAGTCAAAGGTATTTATGCGCCGGTATCTTCGTCCGCCGCGCCCGGGTCCGGCCGAAAATTTGTTATTGCTGAAAAATCGCGTTCCGATAAAATAATTCTGATAATGGAGACGGAGCATATGGGTATGAAAACAGGTTTCGTTCGGGGAATTCTTGCGGGGATCGGGATACTCATCGCCTGCGCCGCGCTCCCCGCGAAAAGCGAGCCGCCGGTCCGCCCGGCCGCGTGGGCACAGCCCATTGTCCGGGAAGGGCTTCCCAATTTCCACAGGGTAAGCGATGCACTGTACCGCGGCGCACAGCCGGAGACGAAAGGCTTCCTGGAGCTGCAGGGACAGGGCATCAGGACGATCGTGAACCTGCGCTCCTTCCACTCGGACGCGATGATGATCACGGGACTCGGCATGTCCTACGAGCACATCTACATGAAGGCCTGGCATCCCGAGGACGAGGACATCGTGCGCTTCCTGAAAATGGCGACCGACCCCGCGCGCACCCCCGTCTTCGTCCACTGCATGCACGGCGCGGATCGCACGGGACTCTTGTGCGCGATCTACCGCGTCGCGGTCCAGGGCTGGACGAAGGACGAGGCGATCCGCGAGATGACGGAGGGCGGTTTCGGATACCACGAGGTATGGACGAATATAATCAAGTATCTCGGGGGGCTCGATATCGACTCCCTGAAAAAGAGGGCCGGGCTGTGATTTCCCTGAGTGGAATCGCGGACATGCACGTTTGGGAAAAGCCTGCCCGGATCGGGACCGACTGCCGGTGAAAAATATCCTTACTACCCTTTCGATAATTTTCGCGGCCATCTGCGCAGCGGCGCTTCTCTCCGCACAGGCGCTCGCCCCCGCCCAGGTTCGGGCAAATATCCTCGCGACGGCGCACAAGCTTTTAGGCGTCGGCTATGTCATGGGAGGGTCCTCGGAGGCAGGCTTCGACTGTTCCGGATACGTGAAGTACGTGTACGAGAAGAACGGCATAAGGCTTCCCCGCACCGCGCCCGCCCAGTACCTGAAGGGCGCGAAGATCCCCATCGAGAAAGCAAGGCCCGCCGACCTCGTGTTCTTCGACGTATACAAACAGGGCGTCTCGCACGTGGGCATCTACCTGGGCGACATGAAATTTATCCACGCCCCCAGCCCCGGGGGCAGGGTATCCATCGCGGTCATCGACCAGTACTACTGGAAGGATAAGCTCGTGGGCGCGGCTGCCTTCCTGGAAGAGCCGGCCCCTCAAAAAGACCCGAAAAAACCCTAACGTATGAGCCTGTACGAGGCACCGATAGTTATCGGTTTTCGACACGACATCCCGGATTGCCTTCGATCCTGCACGGGATCGGTGCCATGCAGCCCCGTCGGTTGACAAGTATCCGGATGTTCAGTAATTTAAGGCATTCTGACATCGATACCCCCCGGAGGAACACATGGAACGTACGGGAATAACTACTTTCAAAGGCGCCCCGGTCACGCTGGCCGGAAACGAGGTAAAGGTGGGCGATATGGCGCCCGATTTCACCGCACTCAATATCGACCTGGGACCGGTGAAGCTCTCTTCTTTCAGGGGACAGGTGGTCATACTGAGCGTGGTGCCTTCGCTCGACACGAAGGTGTGCGAGCTGCAAACCAAACGCTTCAACGAAGAGGCGTCCAAGCTCCGCGCGAAAATTCTCACGATCTCGATGGATCTCCCCTTCGCCCAGCGGCGGTTCTGCGATTCTTTCAAGATCGACAACGTCACCACGCTCTCCGACTTCAAGGACCGGGAATTCGGTCAGAAATACGGCATGACCGTCAAGGAGCTCGGCCTGCTCGCGCGCGGCGTGATCGTCGTCGACAAGGAAGGGAAAATTTCCTACATCCAGATCGTGAAGGAGGTGGGTACGGAGCCCGATTACGCCCCGGTGCTGGCGGAGGCGAAACGGCTGGGGGCCTGATACGCATACGGGTATTTCCATTGACAGGAGGCTCCATGATTGCTACACTTCAGGAGTAGCAATTTTGATTTCCGGGTGTTACTATGGTGAAACCAATCGAAAAAAGCAATTTCAGATACCGAGGCTGTTGCTTTGTGTTCGCGATCAGTTTGCTAACGCTTAACGTTTATGCAGGCACGAAGGTTGTAGTTACTTCCGGAGGTGGAACTATTACGGTCGACGGCCAGGAGGATTTGGAGAAACAGGTAGATGATATCGTCAATAAAAATGGCCCTTTCATTTCAAATTCCTTCGCAATGGCAAATTTAACGGGTTACCCGGTCGGAGAATCACATATTGGAAGCTTTCCCCATATGCAATTTGGCATAGCGCTGGGCATGGGCGGAACGAATATGCGATTCTTTGATAAAAACGACCCCGCCTCGAATAACGGCACGATGCCGGGAATCACACCAAACGCGGTACTGAACTTTGGTCTCGGGTTGGGCGAAAAAACGGATATCCTTGGAAAATTGTTCGTATTAAACAAGTCGATAATCGACCCCGGCGTTAAAACCGATATCGCCGAATTAACACACTACAACATCATCTCAACCGGTGGAAAATTCAGGTACCAGCTTTTTGGAAAGCAGACGCTCCTCCCCTTCCTGTTCAATTTTGGCGGGCTTACTATTTCAGCCGGTTTTGATATGATGTATGGTAATATCAGGGTACAAGGTAACTACGATGCCACTTACGACGCCGAGGTCAACTGGGGCCCCATTCAGGTAATTCCTCTGGATTTTGGCAGCGATTATGAGGGCAAGGTATTATGGGGAATATTCGGCATTACAACCCAGGCTATCGCGTACTTTGAGGTTTTTGGAATATTTCAACCATATACGGGATTTGGCATATCTGCTAATTATGGGTATTTCATCATAAATTTCGATGCGGCGGGTGATTTGGTATGTAATGATCCGAGTTATACCGGTTCGGGAGGAACGAACCCCGTAGGTACGATGCTGTTCACATCCCGCAACGGCTATAACCCCTACTACGTGATCCCAACTTACATCGTGGGTCTGGAGCTCAACCTCTGGCTGATCAAGATTACGGCCGAAACGATGGCCAACCTCTACAATCTCAGGGATATCAACGCCCAGCTCGGCGTACGCGTACAGTTTTAAGCTTAATCCGGCGGGGGAACGGCAGGTTATGGGAATATACCGCAAGCGCGAAACCTCCAGGCTGTGTATCTGCGCCCTGATTCTTATCGCGCTGGCCGGTGCGGGCGTCCATTGTTCAAAGGAAGCTTCGGATAATGCCCCCGGAAAGAAGGCGGAACAGGAGCAGCCGGTGGCGGAAAAAACCGCGACGGGCAAGGTCGTGCTTCATTTCTTCTACGGGAAGGAATGCACCCACTGCAACAGGATCAAGCCGGATATCGAATCCCTCTCCGAAAGCTACCCCGGGCTGGAAGTGCTAAAATACGAGGTATGGCATGACGCGGCCAACCAGGAACTGCTGGTGAGCACGCTGGAGGGCAAAAAACGGGTCGAAGTGCCGGGGAAGAGCGGCACCTCGCAGGGCGTGCCCACCACCATCGTGGGTGACGAATACTACGTGGGATCGGATATGGGCGTAATCCGGGGCATGGCGGTGCGGGGACTCAGGAAGGCGAAAGCGGGGCAGGGTTGAACGAAGCGTACGGCGGCACGGAGGCTTCATTATGTCGTATAACGCCTTCGCGCGGGCCCGGCGGTCGCCCTCCCGGCAGGGGAATATTTTCTTGACATCTATAAAAACGGTGTTTATACTCGGAATAGTCGCAATCGCCTCGAAAGGCTGCGCACCGTGCGCGGCAAGGGGTACGCTGGAATTAATTCTTGATTGATCGGCATTTTTATATAAATTTCTTTACTAAAATGGCCGATACATCTATAAGAAAGGATCAGATGTAGTGTCTTTATGCACTCGGCTTTACATTGATGGTTCTTCATTATAGCAATTTTCTGGCTAACAATATCGTTTTTAAAAGGAGTTAAAAATGAAAGGGGAGGCCAAGTCGATTATATTGGCGGTTCTGGTCAGCGGTCTCGTGCTGCTGCTTGGTGTCGGCAATGTAAGTGTACATGCGCAGGATGCGGCGAAAACCGACACGGCGGGCAAGACCGAGAGAAAGCAGGTGACCGGCCTTGTTACGGACTGGTTGAACGATTTCGAGGCGTCCGAGGATTGGAGGGCGAATTCCACATGCCCGCTGGGTGATACAAAAATCCGCAAGATACCCGGCAAACCCCGCCCGGTGAACGAGAAGGGCGAGATGGTGAATGACAAAGGCGATCCGGGCGAATTCCCCGGAGAACTGCAGGACGAAAACGGCAATACCCATAAAAACGATTTCGTTCTTGGCGTGAAGACCTATTATCTCGAGCGCGGGTACGACCGTGTCGAGGTGTCCCCGCCAAATGAATATATTATCCGCGGCAAGGCCAAGGAGATCAAGGTATGGGCTCTGGGGCGTAAATTCCGCCATACCCTGTTCGTGAAACTCCGGGACTACCGGGGAAACCTCTACAAACTGAAGGTCGGAAGACTCGATTTCTGGGGCTGGAGGGAGATGTCCGTCGTCGTTCCTGGATGGCTTCCGCAGTCGGCGAGCTATGCCATGCTCGACAAGAACCTCCACTTCGTCTCTTTCTTCGTGGAGAGCGACCAGTACGAAATGCCCGGCACTTTCTACTTCTACCTGGATAACCTGAGGGTGGTTACCGACATGTCTGAATTTACCGGCGACCAGTCTATCAAGGATACCTGGTAAAATTGAACGGCATATTGAAGAAGGAGGGATGTGATGAATAAGTCATCTTATAATAAAATTCTGGCGGTGCTGGTGTGCTGCGCGGCCCTGGTTATCGCGGGAACCGCGATGCCCCAGGGGGCGTACTCCCGCCTGAACACTAACGTTCCCGCTGATATCAGCGAAAACGAGCTGAAAGCGGTCGTGGTCGAGGACTTCGAGGCGATCAAGGACTGGACGATCGAATCCACCCCCAAGAAGATCGCGGATGAGAAGAAAAATCCCATCCCGGTCCTGGACCTCAAGCTTATAGAGGGGGGGCCTTCCGACCTCATACCCGAGCGCTGGTCCGCGGATAAAAGGGGACTGGAGAAGAAGAATTGTATCGGCGTGCATTTCAGATTCAAATACGCCGACGTGGGCAACTCGGTGCATCTCCTTCCCCCGCTTGAAACCCAGTGGGATGATCCCACGAAGGCGGTTTTTACCTTCGATCCCCGGACGGGTACCAATATCCAGGAGCGTGCCATCCAGCTTCCCGGGCGTGCGAAGGGGATTTCGATATGGGCCCATGGGCGTGGGAACGATTACACGCTTGAAGTATGGGTGAAGGATTTCAAGGGAGACGTGCACATACTGAAATACGGGTCCATTAACTTCGTAGGATGGAGACCTCTTAAAGTAGATATCCCGTCGTTTATACCCCAGGAAGTCCAGTCATACCCGCAGACCAAGGTGACCAAGATCGTGCGGTTTGTAATCCGCTCGACGCCGAATACCGGCCCCGAAGAAGTATTCATGTTCTTCGACCAGGTGAAGATTCTCACCGACGTATTCGAGGTCAACTTCGACGGCCAGGCGCTCCACAAGGCGTTTGGCGACTCGACAGGCGGGGGAACCAAGACGGATACCCCCAAGTAGTCGCAGATATTCACTCCTGAATTCAACAGCGCCCATCGGTAACGATGGGCGCTTGTATTAATAAAGTGCTTGCAAAAATAGCAATTATCAGTAAATTTGTATGTAGTAGTAATACAGGCTTTCTGCTGACTTGAATAATGTCCCTCCTGTTGGGAACGCGTGGCGATTGGTTTCCTGTTCGCGGTCCCGAGAAATCTTAGGTGCATACGTTACGATCCGAAGTCGAGAGATTGAACAGAGGTGATAGTATTCCATCGGCGGAAAAAAATTCCGCGAAAACCGGCATTTCAAATTGAAGTGTCAAGTAATCGGAAGAATAATATCTATGCTTATCGCACCGCAAGGAGCATAAGTGCGGGAAGGGCTTATGGAAAATGAAAAACTGCTGGAAAAACTCAATTCGCTGTTCAAAGAAGAGCTATGGGGCCGCATTGAGCCGAAGGACATCGGCATATCGAAATTCAAGATCCTGGATGACCTGTTCAATAACCTTATCGGACAGGGGCTGTTTAACGAGACCCAGGATGTTTGCAGGTCCCACATAGCGGATCATCCCGACTCCATCACCGCGTCCTATATCGTGGGGCTTATCGGCTACCACCTTGACCGCCTGGAGGACAAGGTCCACCTGCGCAAGCTCATCGAGCTGTTCCTCGACCATCACAAATGGGCGGTTGTACAACGAATCGCGGAAAGGGTGCTCGAATACGGTGAAAACCGCGTCGCGCTCAAGGCGCTCGCGACCGGCCTGGAAAAATTGGGGCGCAATAAAGAGGCCATCCCGATCTGGGAGAACCTGCTTCGCATCGACCGTTTCGACGCGGAAGTGTCCAAGAAGCTCGCGTTCGCGATAATCGAGGACGATCCGGAAAAGAGCATTCAATTCATGAAGCTCTCAATAGAGGGTTTCATTAAAAACGGGCAGTATGATGAGATATCGGAGCTGTGGAACAAGCTCGTGTCCGTATCATGGAGCGATATCCAGTTTTTCGAGCGCATCGAACGCATGCTCGTTGACGCCAAACAGCGGGATCTTGCCGCCACCCTCTTGAAATCGTTGCTGCATAAGTATCGCGACGAGGAAAACCCCGGGCAGTCCATCGATATTATCAAGAAGATTCTGGATTATCTTCCGGAAGATTCGTCGGCGCGCCGGGAGCTGATACGCTTTTACGAAAAAAAATATGGTACCCATTCCCAATACCAGCAGTTTCTTAAAATCTCGCGCCTGGGCAACTTCAAGATACCGGTCAGGCACGCTATCCAGGATTTTGAGAAGAATATCGTGTTCGACAAGGGGAACTACGCCTATCACCGTTCCTGGGGAATCGGGAATATCAATGAAATCGACAGTGAATACCTCGTCATCAATTTCAGGGACAAGAGCGACCATCGCATGTCCATACCCATGGCGCTCCAGTCGCTCACGCCCATCAAGCAGGATCATCTTTTCGTAGTGGAGTTCGAGGATCCGGAGGCGCTCAGGCTCATGTTCAAGGAGGATTTCCTCCAGTTTTTCGAAATACTGATAAAATCGTTCAATAACGAAATTTCGGTAACCGAGATAAAGAAGCTTCTCATCCCGAAATACGTCGAACAGAAGAACTGGTCCAAGTGGTGGAGCAAGGCGCGCACCGACATCAAGAAGGACCCGCGTTTCGGCACCTCTGAAAAGAAGAAGGATCACATATTCATGAGGGAAAAACCCGTCACCTACGCGGATGAGCTTCTCGACAGGTTTACGAACGCCCCCAACTTCAGCGGGCGCACGGACCTTGCGCTCGAGTTCGTCAATAACGTGGAGGCGGCCGAAAGCCCGGAGATCGCGCAGTATTTCATCGATTATTACACCAAGCAGGTCAAGGAGGGTTCGCCCACCAAGCAGATACTCTCCTACTTCATCCTGCGCGGCTTTTCCAAGTTTGTCGACGCCAAGAAACTCAAGCTCGACGCGGTACGGGCGAAGCTTGTCGAATACATCAAGGAAAGCCAGGAAATTCCGCTGCTGTCGATCAAGATCACCTCGTACGATTATAAGAAGGACCTTGTGAATATCATAATGGAATCGCGCGAGGATTGGACGCACGTAGTGTCCGAAATTCTCTTCGAAACCCCGGTACGAATCCACAAGTACATCATGAACAACCTCATCCAGAATCACGCGTACAACGTGATCAACAGCTTTATCGATCGCGTGATCACCGGGGCCAAGCAATACCCTGAAATATTCCTCTGGGTTGCACGCAGTCTCATGAGCAGGGTCTGGGATTACGAATGGTTGGATTATCCGCGCGAGGCGTTGCTTCTCACCTATTTCAGGCTCATGAACGAGCTGAAAAAGATCGAGGCGAAGGGCAATCGCATGAAAAACATGGCGGTTGATATCCTGTTTGACAACGAGGCCGCGGTTCTCAAGGAAATTGTCGCGACAATGCCACAGAGCTTTGTCGGCAAGGTATACGATATGCTCGCGGGCGTTTCTTATATCGAGGAATCGCAGCGAGACCGCTTTTTCGCGATAATACGCACCAGGTTCCCGGAATTTAGCGTGAAAACCGCGGTCCAGGCGCGCGAAACCGAAGAATGGAAGTTCGATGTCGAAAAAATTCTCGTATCAAGGGAGGGCTACGCGCGGATCACGCAGGAGCTCAACCACATGATCAACTCCGAGATGCCCACGCTTACCAAGGAGCTCGCCGGCGTTTCCGACGTTTCGGGCGATATCAGGGAAAATGTGGAATACAATACGCTGATGGAGAAGCAGACAATTCTGAAAATGGCCATAAACAAGCTCGAGAACGAAATAAAGAAAGCGGAGATACTGGACCTGGAAATGGTTTCCACCGAAAGCGTGAACGTGGGGACAAATATCGTCGTCGAAGAGGTAGCGACCGGGGAAAAGAATACGTATACCCTGCTCGGGCCGTGGGACGCCGATTATGAAAAACGCATACTTTCCTACCGCTCCCCGATAGGCATGGTGCTGCTCGGTAGGAAGCCGGGCGAGGTGGTGGACCTTAAGCTGGGCGAAGAGGTTCGCGCGCTCAGGATCGTCGCGATCGAGAAATACGTGCCATGAACAGTTTTGGTGAATACTTCACCTACCGGGGTTCGGAGCTGGTGTGCGAAGGCGTCGCCCTTCGCACCGTGGCGGCCGAATTCGGCTCACCGCTCTACGTGTATACCGAGCGCGGATTTGTGGAACGGTTCCAGGAGATCGACCGCGCCTTCTCGGGCATGGAACACCTTATCTGTTATTCGATCAAGTCCAACCCGAATATTAACCTGTTGAAAATAATGACGGCCCACGGTTCGGGGATGGACGTGGTATCGGGCGGGGAAATTTACCGGGCGCTGGCCGCGGGGGCGGACCCCCGGAAGATCGTGTTTGCGGGCGTGGGGAAAACCGACGAGGAAATCGGGTACGCCCTGGACACGGGAATCCTCATGTTCAACTGCGAATCGATGCTGGAAATCGGCGAGATCAACCGGATCGCGCTGGGGAAAAATATGATCGCCGATATCGCGATCCGCATCAATCCGGACGTGGACGCGAACACCCACCAGTACATTACCACGGGCAAGAAGGAAAACAAGTTCGGGATCGCGATCGAGCACTTGAAGGAAAACCTGGATGCCCTGAAGGGCTTTACGGGGGTCAGGCTGCGCGGTATTCATGCGCATATCGGTTCGCAGATAGCGCGCGTGGAGCCTTTTATCGACGCGCTCGACCGGCAGATCGTGCTGATCGGCGAGCTCCGCGGGCTTGGATTCGACTCCATCGAAAATATCAATCTCGGGGGGGGCTTCGGCATTCGCTATAAGGACGAGGAATCGTTTCCCGTTGAAAGGCTCGCGGGCGAGATCGGGAAGCGCATCGCCCCGCTGGGTCTCAGGCTCATCGTGGAGCCGGGACGGTATCTGTCCGGTAACAACGGCGTACTCATCGTAAAGGTGCTTTATAAAAAGAAGAGCGGCGGAAAAACATTCCTCATTACCGACGGGGCGATGAACGACCTGATCAGGCCTTCGCTCTACAATGCCTACCAGCACATTCTCAATTGCGTCCTGCGCGAAGGGACGGAGAAGGCGGACGTGGTGGGACCGGTGTGTGAATCGGGGGATTTTTTCGCGAAGGATCGCGAGGTCTCGCTCACCGGGCAGGGGGATTATCTCGCGGTGATGTCGGCGGGCGCGTACGGCATGTCGATGGCCTCGCGCTACAATTCCCGCCGTCTTCCCGCCGAAGCGCTCATCATGCCGGACGGCAGGGCCCGCCTTATTCGCGCGCGGGACCTCTACGAGGATTTGATAGCCCAGGAACGGGTCTAAAATTAAATTGACAAAAAGCCCGCATATATTATAGAGATTCAACGCTGCCGCGATGGCGGAATTGGTAGACGCGCTAGGTTCAGGACCTAGTAGGTGCAAGCCTGTGGGGGTTCGAGTCCCTTTCGCGGCAATAGCACAAGGGGGAGGTCTTCGGAAGAGGATCCCCCCCTTTTTATTAAATGGATTTTTTGATTTCCGCCATGGTGACGATTGGAACCCTGATCGTCCCCTTGCCCGCCACCCTGTCGAGCAGTTTCTGCGACGCGACCGCGTACAGAAGTTTCGCTTCCACGAAAAACCTTTTACCCGCGAGGGGAGAAACGCTTATCGTCTCGTAAAGTGATCCCCCGGCGGGGACGCGCCTGTTTTTCAGCACCTCGCGCGCCTTGGCGATGTTCTCCACGGGATTCCCCTTCCCGTCGCCAAAGACGGTGTTATACAAGATTGTACCGTCGGGGAGATACCCGTTCGCGTCCGGGACCCCCGTCTCGAAGACGGGGGCGCCTGATTCATCGGTCACGCGCACCTGCAGCCACACCTGGCGCACGTCGGTGAGTCCCGTCGGGAGGGAATGACCGGCCCCGGTATTTTTAACCGTCACGACGATCGAGCCCGCGCGTGCCGCGGACACGTCGAGATCGAGCACGGCTGCGTTCTGCAGGCGCTCTACCGCCATCGCGGCCTTGACCTTGTCCCCGGATCCCGATGGAATGAAACTGTTGCCGCCCACGAAAAAGTGGGTGAACACATGTTCGCGCGCGGGACCGTCGGCGGAGGCGAGCCCGGGATTTTTCGGCCGTTTCGTCGAACCCGTCGCGGGTATCCCCGGCCGCTGGTACATGTGACAATCCTGGCATACGAGCCTCTTCGAGGAGTCGGCCGAGTTATAGGGGCTGGCCTGCCATTCCTCGTAGGTGGTCTCGAGCTTCGTTCCATACACGACATGACGCACATCGTGGCACACCGCACATATCTCCGGGCCGGTATGAAATTTCGAATGCGCGCTCACGTGATAGTCCGACCTGGAATCGGCGAAGGGTCCGCGCTTCGTTCCCGGCCTGGATTCCCCATGACCCGGATCCAGGAGAATGTTATTGTTGAAAAGCGTCCTGGCGCCGGTAGCCGAGTGGCAGAAATCGCACTGCACGCCCTGCGCCGCTATGCCGGCGACTTTCCCCTCTTTCTCTTCCGAGGTCTTAACCGGGAACCCGGAAAAAAAGCCCACAGGCGTATGACACTTCACGCACGATTCCGCTTCCGCAATTTCATCCCGATCGGTGAGCCCCTCGAGGTAGTAAAAGGCGGCCGCGCGGTACACCCTGTCGCTTTGCGCGAGGTGGTGGAGTGAATTTTTCCACTGTTCATAGATAGTGTCGTGACAGCCGCCGCACACCTCGGGCGCGATGAAACGGGAGAGTTCGTAGTGCCCTTCCGGCATACCCGGGAACGAGGCGATGGGCAGAATCGCGAGCGCAGCGGTGAGGCACACGAGGTAAAAGGCCGTTTTTCCGGTTTTCATGGGTTTATCCGGTTGTCAGTTTGGCAGCTTATAGTTTTTCAATCGCATCGAGAATGGCTTCGATGGGTTGGGCGCCGATTAACTCGACTCTATCGTTGATCACGATTTTAGGCACCGAGCTTACGTTGTACTTGATCGCCAGCGGCGTAAACGTGGAAGCCTCGACCATATCGGCCCTGATCTTCGGGTTTTCGAGCGCGAGACGGTGCGCGGTCATGACCGCTGCCGGGCAATACGGGCAGCCCAGGGTCACGAATACCTGGATGTGGGTATCCTTGCTTATCTTCGCTATGCGTGCGGACAGCGTTTGCGGGAGCGATTCCTTGATTCCCGAAACCTCGAGTATTGCGCCCAGGAATGAGTTGATCTCGTACCCGCCGGGAAATCCGTAGAACTTGATCCTCGTGTCCTTTCCGTCGTTGTCAAGGAGGACGACCGCGGGAATGCGTTCCACCCCGAGTTCTTTCGCCCGCGCGCTGTCCTTCCTGAATTCGTAGGACACCAACGAAAGTCTGGGTGAGAGAGCGGTGAGCTCATCGAGAAACACGTGCGTGTCCCTGCAGGTCGGGCATTCGAATTCCTGGGTGAAATAGGCTATCCCGACATTGGATTTGAGCTGGCTGAGGATCGAGGTGAGCTGCTTTTTAACTTCTTCGTTCAGTATGCCCATGGTTGTCTCCTTTCGTGCGTTAGTCGTTTTTCATAAGGTAGTCACAGGCGGAAAGCGCGGCCTTGGCGCCTTCGCCCGCGGCGATAATAATCTGCTTGTACGGAACCGAGGTCACATCGCCGGCGGCGAAGATCCCCGGTACGTTCGTGTTGCATGAGGCATCTACCACGATCTCTCCAGCGGTGTTCATTTCAAGGAGACCGTTCACGAAATCCGTGTTCGGGATCAGGCCTATTTCCACAAAAACGCCCTGGACGTCCAAAACCTTCTCCAAACCGGATTTCATTTCACGGATGACCGCGTGTTCGACGCTCAATGAGCCTTGAATCTCTTTTATCGAATGCTCGAAAAGGATGGTAATATTTTCAAACCTTGCAAGCACGTCGATCATGACCTTGTCGGCGGAGAGATACGGCAAATGAAGGATCAGGGTCACATGCTGGGCGATCTTCGCGAGATCGATGGCGGCTTCGACTCCGGAATTTCCGCCCCCGACGACCAGGACGCGCTTGCCCGCGAACAGCGGGGCGTCGCAGATGGCGCAGTACGCGACCCCCCTGCCGGCAAGCTCCATTTCGCCCGGCACACCGAGCTTTCGCCAGCTCTTGCCGGTCGTGATTATCAGGGTCCGCGCCCTGAACATGCCGCCGTCATCGAGCGTGACGGTCACGGGCGAGCCCTTCTTTATCGCGCGGGCCTTCCTGCCCTGCGAGATGCCGATTTCGAACTGCTGGACCTGCTCCTTGAAGCGCTCAGTGAGCTGGATGCCCTCGATGTATTTATATCCCATGTAATTCTCTACCGCGGCCGTCTCGGCGACCTGTCCGCCGAAATCCATGGTCACCAGGCCCGTCGATACACCCTTCCGTATGCAATACACGGCGGCCGTTAACGCGGCAGGCCCGCCCCCTATGATAAGCACGTCATAGACGCGATTTGGGTCGAGGGCGACCGCCTTGTGCTCGCTGGTGAGCGCGCCCAGATTCAAGTTGAAGTCCATAGTTGCCTCGGATGGATCTGCCGGATGAAGGGCCGGCGAAACCGGGGAGGTAATCCCCGGGGTTGCGCACGTGCCTTAAATAAGTTTAAGGCGAAAATGGAAAAAGTCAAGCGCCGAATTCCCCGGTTCTATGCTATTTACGGATTATGCGGTTACACGCGTCATGTGCCATGAAAATAGCGGTTTACATTCCATGCGTAAATGATTATCAATGAACTCGATTCGAACGGAGGAGCGGGGCACCATGAAACTTTATTCGTCTGAATTCACAAGCGTAAGAATAACCATTGAACGGGAGGAGCGCGCCGTGAGACCGGGGGGCGCCCTGAAGCCCAAAACGGGACTCGACCTCGACAATTCCATGCAGCACCGGATCGAACTGGGCTGGAAGGATTTCCTCGGGGCGCGTGAATGTATAGGCCGTTTCTTTTTCACGCTGGCGACGGCCGGATTCGGTCTTGTGCTGCTTCTCGGGGCGCTTTCCATAGGCCAGATCGTGAGCCTGAGCCGGTCCCCCTTCATGGCGCCCGAATGGATGTTTATCGGCGGGGGGCTGGTCGTATTTTTTTCAACCTGGGTAGTCCAGACCGTGAGGGCGGTGATACAGCATGCGAAGATAAACCTTGTCACCCGGGAACGGGGAAACGGCAACTGGAAGCTTCTGGGCATGGAGGAATTCGCAAAGACTAAAAGTGTGCTCGCCGCCGTCAGGGAGCGTGAACTTGCGGAGAGGGAAAAAGCGAGAATTGAATCGGAGCAACGCGACAGGGCCCGATTCACGGGAAAGCCGTAACATTGGAACTGCCGGTTAATCGGCCCCCCCGTATTAATACAGTGCCAGAGCCGGGCGCGGGTGTAGCGGAAGGACGCCTATTCCTTGAGCGCTTTCTGGAGGCTCTTATCTATGTAATTAATATGGATTACCATGAGTTCCTTGGCGAGCGATGAATCGCGGGATTCAATGGCCTGAACGATCTTGATGTGATGATCATAAATGGCCTTCCCGCTTCCCTTGACCTTAATGAGCTTTTCCCGGCTATACGGCAGAACGCCGCGGATAATAATAGAAATCGATTTCAGCAGGTGGGTAAAGATGGTGTTGTTCGTGGCATCATACAGGTCGTTATAAAATTCCCCGTACAGCTTCCCGCCCTCGCGGGTCACCATGAGGTTGTCCACGCCCAGGTTGTCGGCCTGTTCCTTGAAATTCCTGAGTTTGCGGATCTGCTTTTCGGTTGCCGAAAGGGCAGCCAGCGCAGCCGCCTCGGAATCGAGGATTCTTCGTACGGTTATAAGCTCCCAAATCTTGCGATGATCGACCGATATGAGGCCTTCGATGGGAGACCTGATCGCGTTATCCACCACCGACCTCACATATTTACCCTTGCGTCCCTGTGACTCTATGAATCCCTTCGCTTCCAGGAGCTTCATTGCCTCCCTGAGCGAAATCCGGCTGATCCCGAAACGTCGCGTCATCTCGAGCTCGGAGGGCAGACGATCGCCCACCTTCAGGATGCCCGTGCCTATGAGTTCAACCACCTGGTTTACTACCATGCTGGGAATGTCCGGCGCCTTTTCGATCCGGTTAATCTTGATATCTACGCCTTTCGCTTTTTTATCCATTAGAGGGGTTCCTATGACTCATTGATAAATATGGCTGATCGAATCCGAATCGCAATAATATCCGAAGTGCTCACCCGGCACACAGGAAAAATCGACAGGCGGGTCGCTGGCAATTCAATTTTGTGGCCTGCGCAAAAAAACATAAAGTATTATTGTAATATAATATTTAATTTATAATGTCAATAATATTTACAGGGTGGCGCCTAAAAAGTGACATCGTGAAATTCGGGGCGGGTTTCGGCCCCGGATCGGCAAACGCGGGTGATACTTTTCTCCCGGGGGGGAACGGGCTGCGTATTCCAGGCGCCCGCGGAAATATCCGCCGGCAAAGATGCAGGCAGGCGTGGCATTGTACGGACCTTGCAGGCGTGAAGAAAGTATTTGACAAACGTGTCGCACGGTACTAGGCTTCAGGACATAAGGCTCACACAGCGTAAAAGGATTTTACTCATGGTGAGACGGTTAAGGTCCTTTTCCAGGATACAGGGAGGTAGGTACATGCGAGTGGTACATAAAACCGGGCTGGCGCTTGTTGCGGCGATCCTGTGCGTGGCGATCACCGGGATCAGGGGTAATGCGAAGGACATCCAGTTTGAAAACATTGAAGTGGAAAAGATCTCCCGCTACGATGAGGACCGGATAGCATACCAGCAGGTTGAAAAGGATGTGTCGCCCTTGCTGGACCCGAGCCTTGCTACGCTGCTGATAATCAAGGATCGAAAAATCTATCTCATCAAGGACGGCTACGATAACCTCCGGGATGTGCAGACTCAGCGCCTGATCCTCGAGATGGAGAACAAGTTATTGGGCGACCTCTGGCCCAACAAGATCGACAACAAGCCGGACTTTATCCGGGTCACGGAACGCAGGGTGGAATTGCTCAAGAATACCGATGAAGTCAAGCCGGTTGCGGAGAGCAGGAAAGAGGTTAAAGCGGAGACCGGGGCCGAAACCAAGGGGGAAACCAAGGATTTCGTCGAGAGAAACTTCGGGTCATTTTTTATCTCGGTGAGAAATGCGCTGCTGAAAAAGCACGTGGCCATCTTCAGGCAGCTTATGCGGGACCGCCGCGAATCGGGTCTCATCGTGGACAGGTTTCCCCTGCCCAAGCCGACCTACCTTGGTGCGGCGCAGGTCCAGAAATACGGAATCACCGTCGTGGGAAAAACGATCGATGAAAAGGTTTATTACGCGGAAGACGCGGACGGCGACGGAGTGGCCGAAATATTCTACGTGGATATTCCGGACGGTTTCACCTGGGGCTATAATTCGGGGCCCAACATCATATTCATCTACAATAACAGGCAAAAGGATATACAGGATATAATCGGTAGTCTCACCAATGACGCCTATTTTGGCACCAAGGAGGAAGAAGAGCATATCCTGAAAACCTTCCCCAAGGACAGCGATATTATCCGCGAATACGATCTCGAATTGCCCGCCGAGAAAAAATAGCCCGGAAACCAGGTTGAAACGAGGGGAGCGATGTGCGCGGCACATCGCCCTTTTATTTGGCGCGCATCGCCTCGTGGGCCTCACGCAGATCCAGGTAAAGCTGGAGATAGTTGTTCTCGACTCCGCCCATGGCCACCTTGGGCTTCGTGGTGGGCCCGTGAAAGTCCGACCCCGCCGTGATGAGCAGCCTGCGGGAACGGGCATATGCCGTGAAAAATTCGATTTCCTCCGGGGAGTGATAGCTTGATATGGCCTCGATACCCATGATCCCATTGCCCGCAATCACATCGAGGAGCGAGCGGTTCTTGACGAACACGGGATGCGCGAGAATCGGTATCCCCCCCGCGTCGAGTATTGCCCGGATACCCCGGGCCGTGGGGATGGATTCGAAATTCACATAACCGGGTTTTCCCTCGACCAGATAGTCCCGGTAAAAATTCATGAGCGGATTGTCGCTCTTTGGTCCCGTCCGGTAGGTTTCCAGGAAATCGAGCCCCGCGTTCTCCGGGGCGCCGATAGCCTCCCGCATGATTGAGGTCGCCGCGGGGGCGCGGCCGTCCGCCATCTTCCATACCCTGTCGGCGTCCATGAAGATGCCCTGCGCCCGGAGTGCTTCCATGCGCTTCACGGCAATGGCGGTCCGATACTCCTGTATGGTTTTCAGGATTGCCTGGAGGTCAGGAGAAGCGGGATCGATAAAGTATCCAAGGATATGCTGCTGGGAGCCGTCCTCGGGCAGGACCGTGGTTATTTCCGCGCCGGGGACATAGTGAACCGGCGACGTCCCGGAGCATGCGCGGGCGTCGGGAATGGATTCGATGGAATCATGGTCGGTGATGGAAATGGCGGCAAGACCACGCGATTCGGCGAGCGCGAACAGGTCCGCGACCGGCAAATCTCCGTCCTCGCTGTATCGTGAATGGATATGAAGGTCGATGCGCGCGCTCATTTCGGATCCGAGCGGCCCGGCCAAGAGCTACTTCCAGTTCTTGATCGTATGGATGAGCTTTACCGTTTCATTTTCAGGGAGAAAATCCAGCGGATCGAGAGGGATGTTGATGCATCGTATCTCGAAATGGAGGTGGTTGCCCGTCGACATCCCGGTACTTCCCACGTAGCCGATTATCTGACCCTTCCTCACGAAATCCCCGACCTTCACCATGTTGACCGAATTGTGGGCATAGCGCGTGATGAAGTTGTTTCGATGCTCGATCTCGACGGTATGGCCGTATCCGCCCATGTAGCTCGAATAGATCACACGGCCGCCCATGCTCGCCCGTACGGGACTCGCGGTACCGGCCGGAATATCGATCCCGGTATGGAAAAATCCGCCCCTGACGCCCAACACCGAAGATATATTCACCACCTGCTCGACCGGCCAGATAAACTCGTCGTCCGTGGTTTCAATCCCGGTACGCACAATGTTTCTGGTCTTCAGCAGGTCGATGAAGGCCTGGGTATAGGGAACAAACAGGTATTCATTGCCGATCACCGCGTTTGCGGCGAGGCCGTTAACGGCGTAGATATCCTCCACCGATGTGCCGTATTCACGCGCCGTGGTGGGTATGGAATACTGGGAAGGCATGAGAACCCAGCGGCCTACTTTCCCCCTGAATTCCTGGAAATTGCTGGTATCCGGGAAGATTTTCTCCGCGGCGCCGGCGGCCGCAGCTAACGCAAGGATCATGAGTAGTATAATAGCGATTCGTTTCATTTTTGTCCTTATCACACACACAGGATTATCTTCGAAAACAAGCGCATGTCGTCCGAAGATGTTTAATTACCGTCCACGTTAAACGGGAAACCGGGCTTCCGGATGAATGTGCCTTCTAGTTAGCCTGATCGGCAGGATGGCCCGGCCGGTGAAGCGCGTTATCCCAGGGAACGAATTCTGTATCTGCGGCGATATCGCGAATGCCCCACCAGCGCCATTATCGACGAAATCTGAGGTGTTTGTCAATAAAAAAATGGTCCCTCCCCGCGCCGGGAAGCCGTTCAAACAAGGCTTCCCGCCGAGGGGACGGGAAGAAAAATGAGAAGGGGAAGGTTGCGTTAAGCGATATGGGTTTTTCTGGCCTCGAAGGGCTCTGTTGCGCCCATGAGCTCATTGAGGACCGATTCCCAGTCGAAATTTTCCACCGCATTGCTGCGGGATTTGTCTTTCATGTCCAGATAGGCCTCGTAATCCGAGGTGATGAGCCGGATCATGTATTCCAGCTTTTCAACCCAGTCCGCCTGATCGCTGGATCGGGCCACGAGACCGGTGCTGCCCGGTATGATGATTTCCTTGGGGCCGCCCGAATCGGAAACCACGCCGGGCAGTCCGCACGCCTGGGACTCGAGAACCGACATGCCGAACGTGTCCGAGACGCTCGGAAAGACGAAAATATCCGAACCGGAATATATCTCGGGCAGAATCGCCTGGCCGAGCTTGCCGGTGAACACCACCCTGGGGCAGTCCTTCATGCGCGTCTTCATCTCGGGAAGGTCCGGTCCGTCGCCCACAAGGAGCAGGTTGAGGTTCTCGTGTTTCTTCCTGAGCACCTGATACACGTCGAGCAGGAAATCCAGGTTCTTGTCCTTGGAAATACGGCCCGTAAAAATCATCGTGATGCCGTCGCGGACGCCGAATTTCTCCATGAGCGTGGTTTTGCCGCGTTCCCGCATGGAGAAGTACCTGGCGTCGATGCCGCGCTTGAAAATGTGCATGCGCGAACGGTCGTATCCGCGCCCTTCGAGAATGTCCATGTACTCATAGGTGGGGACCCTGACGTCGTCCATGGAGTCGTAAAACCAGCGGATAGCCCGCTCTATGACGGGCGGTATGAAGCTGTTTTTCGTTATCGCCTGCGACTGGAGGTAGAAGTCGGTATGATAGATGGCGATTTTACGCACCTTGAGTATATTCGCCGCCCACATGGCGAAGAGGCCAACGGGCCCGGGCGTCGAAATGTAGATTTCCGTGGGCTTGTATTCCCTGATGATCTTCAGCGATCTCAGGAAGGCCGGCACCTTTATGGTGTATTTGTCGTAATAGGGAAGCTTGAACGACAGCAGGTGCGGCAGGTTGATCACGTTCGGGGGAAGCTCCGCCGTAATCTCCCCGGGCAGCAGCGATGAAACCAGGTGCAGGTTCATCCCACGTTTGTGGGCGAGCCATCCGAGCTTCTTGAGGGTCACGGAAGGACCGTTCAGGTCGTTCAACGTGTCCGTGAACCAGAGTATGCGCTTTTCCTCCGCGGATTCCTCGCGGGGCTTGAGGTTCCTAACAAGCTGTCCGTCCTGGAGGAAGAAGAGCTTCAGGGCCGAAAACGTGGGCATGGAGAAAAATGCAGAAAGCGCCCCCTCCCTGCCCGCGGCCGGGCCGTACTCCCGGGGCGCCGTCTTGTTCTTATTTGACATTTTATCGCGTGACATTGTATATTCCTTTAGTGTCGAAGTCGTTGACCGACGCAGCATGAATCCGGCTACGCGGCGAAAGTATCTTCTTTCCGGTCCTTCTCATAGGACTGCATCGCGCGGCGCGCGCGGTCGCGCTTGCTGAGCCGCTGGTGTATGTACTCGACGAGCACCCACAGGAAGGCGCTGAGCCAGAAGATGAAGAAGATCTCGAGTACGCTGAACTTCATGGTGTTTACCTCTCAAAGCCCCTTGGGGCCGTGTACGGGATAGTTAAGCAATTGTCGTGCCAACAGGGTATTTTTTCTAAAATAGTGTAACTCCTGGAATTTCGAGTACTTGTAACGAGGGGGTGCTTTGGGGCATCAGGGCGATTCCAGGGTAAGTATAGAGAATTAATCACACTGTTGAAAAATTGCAACACCGGGCCTCATCGTTAGCCAATCCGGCCCCGGGTAGAGATGCTCTGAAAGGCTGCTTTCAACATATATTAAATGGAGGTCGGTTATGAAAAAATGTATCGCCGCCGGGGTCGCCCTGGCGTGTTGTGTGGTTTTTAGCGCGTGCGGCAAGGCCGGGAAGCCGGGAGAGATTACGGGGACCATAACGATAGCCGTGGGGGAGGTGACCGTTAACGGAAAGCTCGCGAAGGCGAACGACACGGTAAAATTTGGCGATGTCATAGAGACGAAAAAAGACGCAAAGTGCCGGATTATCGTGGACGGCCAGAACGTCATTGAAACCTGGAAAGAAAGCTTGTTGGTATTCAAGCTCACGCAAGGGGACGGGCTCCTGGAGTTGAAATCGGGGTCCATGGGCGCCCTTTTGAAAAACCTGAAGAAGGTGAAGGAATTCCGTGTGACGACACAGACGGTGGCGGCGGGAATACGCGGCACGGCCTTCTGTATCAACGCCGAAACCCCGGACAAGACCTACACCTGCACCTGCAACGGCAAGGTGGCGTACAAAGCGGAAGGCCAGGGGAAGGAGACGGTGATATCGGCGGCGCACCACAAGGCAGCGTATTACGAGCGTGTGGACGGCAAAATCAAGGATAAGGAAGCCGGGATGCTCTATCATACCGACGCGAAGATGGAAGAGCTTGCTTCCAGCATTGGTGTCAAGATAGATTGGGGGAAGGCGGAATAGAATCGGCGGGGGCCGATTCTCCCGTATCCGCGATCGCACATAGTTATATATCGAACGCGTGCGATCGCGGCCGGGACCCTGGCGCGCTTATTCTTTCCCTTTGCTTTTCCGGACCGCGCGCAGGAGGTTGGACTTCCCGCGTCCCATCCAGACCCCGTACCCGAAATTGAAGGCAAGCGGCGTGCTGCCAATCGAGTATGCATAGGCGAGGTCCGGCTGCTGGGGCGGGTTTGGAAGGTCCGAGAGCGCAACCGGCGCGGAGTAGGTCCCGAATAACAGTATCTCCCACTGGGCCGGGTCGAAATACCGGTAGGGTATCGCCGAATCGTCCTGGATGATGATATCGCTCCTGTCCATGAAATGGCGCGCCACGTCGAGAAGCCATTCGGTATGCAGCAGGTAGACCGCCGATTTCGTGATCATGTTCATGTGCTTCATTTTATCGAAAAACTTTCCCTCGGGCGTGCCCTTGGCTAGTATGCTGTTGTGAAGCCGCGCCTTGAGGTAGACCAGGCTCCGGGCGGCGGTTTCGCCGGGCACCATGAACATGATCCTGCTTCCGTAGACGGCCGGCTTTGACCCGCCGATAAGCCCCTGTGCGTCAAGGGGCTCCACGTCGCCCTTGGGGCCGATTCCCACGAGGGAAACATCGGTCACGGTGAACCCGAGCCGCGCGACGAAAATGAGGAGGGAAGGGGTCACCCCCTCGATATACTTGTTCGCCATCTCCCGCGCCATGATGCCGCTCTGCAGGTAGTTCTGCGAAGCGATCGTCGATATCGCGCGCTGGACCGACTGAAGCCCGTAGGCGAGCTCGTTGGCGTTGAGCTTGAGCGGCTCCGGGATGGCGCCCGGCTCCTCGAGCGCCATCATGAGGTAGGAGGGGCAGTCGGGATAAAAGGTGTACAGGTTGATGAAATCGGCGCCGCTGAACGGGTAAAAGCCCATGGTGCCCTTCACCCGGGAGGGTACGTACTGGGTGCGCCAGGGAATGATGAAACCCTCGTTTTCCTTTTTAACCAGCGTCCAGAACCACTCCATCGCGGACGCGTGCTGGGTGTAGACGTCGAGTCCGGTGAGGGGCAGGAAGCTGCTCTCCTGGCGTTGGGGGAGCCCCGCGAGGAAGCGCGCAAGGTCGTTCCAGTAGGGATCGACCGCCTTGCCGGTATCGGTCTTTGAAAACGAGGGGGCAGCCGCGGCGACCAGCGCGACGAGTATGAGTCCATGGATGATTTTTTTCATTTGAATTCCTGCTCTGCGATGCTGATTGGGCTCAAGAGATACGCACACTTTTTCCGCGCCGGGACGCGTTCGTCAATATCTTTTCGGGTAAACCATGGCCGGCTGTCAGGCTACGGCAGAGGCGTGTAAAAGGCCGGGGGTCCGATATTCTTTCGCCCTTGCCGCGTTCGTGGTGGAAAAGATTCTTAGCCGCCGATTCACACGGATACAGATATGCTTCCCCCACGATGAGGGCTTATCGGCCACCCTAACGCGAAAATAGGCATTGTTATGCATCAATGTGGCTAAAAAAGCAAAATGGTTCATGAGCCCAATAGAAAAAAATCACGGGTCAGCAATTATATTTCATGCATTTAGACAAAAATATCCTGCGCTTGGATCCATCCTACAGAAGGAAAGAGAATGACTGAATCTGATTTACATGCAGGGTTTGAACGGGAAATCGCCGGTGCCCGTGAAAAGCTTATCCGCATGGCGGAGTCGATCCTGAAAGACAGGCTCGATGCCGAGGATGTGGTCCAGGAAACGCTCGTTGCCGTGTGGCAGGCCTATGGTGAAGGCATGGTGCGCGATCTGCAGGCGTACGCGGCACGCGCGGTCTGGCTCAATGCTCTCAAGCAGAGGGCGCGGAGGAGGCGGTTCGTGTCCCTGGAACCGGAAGCGCTCCGGGCACAGGGGATTCCCGAGCCGTCATACAGCCCGGATGAGGACCTTGTGATATCCAGCTGGGAATTGGAAAAAGCAATTCTCGGTCTGCCTTCCCATCAGCAGGCGGTGGTGCGTCTCAAGTACTACGGCGGTCTGACGTTCAGGGAGATTGGGCGGGCGATGCATATCTCCATGAACACGGCCGCAAGCCGGTGCCGGTATGCGCTCATCGCCCTGAGAATCGCGCTGCGAATCGAGAAATAAAAGGAGAAAAATCATGAATGATCACGACGTGAAAGGAATTAATTTCGGCGGAGGCGGCGCCACCAGCGTCGCGGGAATCATCGGAGGGGTGGTCTTTGCCACAGGCGTGCCCTTCGTGATCCTAAATTTCGGAGGGGTGCTGTCCCCGGCAATGGTGACGGGTATTGTGATCGGCTCCATCGCAATCGGCGGACTTGTGGTGCTCACCTCGGCGTTTTTCGGGCTCGTGATGCCGTCGAACATCTCGGAAAAGTGGCAGGAGTACGACAGTGATCACGGGAAACGAAAAACCGGCGAGACCACATAGGAAGGCGAATAATCGGCTCGATAGTAGGTCCCGGGGGATGGGGTCGCGGCCCTGTTCCCCGGAATTCCGCTTTTTATTTTATCGACCCGGGCGGCGCAGCCATTTTCCAATTATTTACATCCTGGGGCCGGGAAAATAAAAAATTTTCCTTGACCGGGTTGCCGGTTTGAAACTAATTGCTTAATTTAATTAACTGGTTAATTTAATGCGATGATTATATCAGACCCCCCTCGCTTTAAAAAGAAGACCGGGGACGGGAGAAATTCGATGAAGGTCGGGAAAGTGCGGCAATGAGCAACGAGCGCGAACAGCATGAGACCAGGGAGCGGATACTCTGGGCGGCAAAAAAGGAATTCGCCGGCAAGGGGTACGCGGGTGCGCGCATGAGCTCCATCGCGAAAAAAGCGCGCGCCAACCAGGCGCTCATTCACTATTATTTCAACAGCAAGGAGAATCTCTACCAGCAGGTGCTTTACCGGCTTTTCGGGCTCGAGCGCAGTGAACTGGAGCAGCACGATTTCGAGAAGTTCAGCATGACCGCCCCCCAGAAGCTGCACGCGGCGATCTATCTCCTGGTGCGCCTGTATACCGAGGCGACCGACCCGGACATGAACAGGATTATCTCCCGCGAGGTCGCGGAGGGCAGGCGCTTCCTGAACCCGCTGTTCCGGGATTACCTGATTCCGCGCTTTGAGCGCCTCGTGAAGGTCATCGAGGAGGGCGTGGCGGAAGGGGTGTTCGAGACGCGAAACCCGTTCCTGTTCGTGCTGCAGATGATAATGTTCCTGATGTTCATTTCGAACAACAGGGAGACCTTCCAGGGATCTCCCTACGAGGAGAGGCTCTATGGGGAGAAGGGGGGGGAACGGCTTTACGAATATATCGTGAGCCAGAGCTTCAAGGGCCTCCGGCCAGAAGGCGGAACGCTCCCGGTGCCGCCGATTCCGCCCGAGGTGTGCGTGGATCTTGACGAATTTATACGGAAAATCAAAGAGGACCAGATAGGAGGAACACTCAATGACTAGCCTACGATATTCGCTCGCGGTGCTGTGCGCGGGCGCGGTACTCGTCGTGTACACTGCAGGATACGCGCAGGAGAAAGACGCCGACGATGGCGCGTCCTTTACGATTGAACAGGCGATAGACCTGGTGCTCCAGAACAACCTGAGCCTGCGGGCCGCGAAATACGACGTGATCATGAGCGACAGCGCGGAGAAAAGGTTCGACAAGAAATACGCGCCCACGATCTCCGCCGAGGGCGGGTATATGTGGCAGAAGACTCCGGCATCGGGTATGTCGGTTTTCTCCGGAGATAAGCAATATCAATGGGATGCGGTCGCAAGCATATCCAAGAATTTTTCAAGTGGTACGAACCTGTCCGCCGGGGTAAAGGAGATATATTTTGACGGCAACGATCCCGGCATAGCTGACTTCAATATTCCCAAACAGCCCCCTTTACATAAGCCGGCCTTGTTTGTGAATCTCCAGCAGGAGCTTCTGAAAAACACCTTTGGCGTGAACGACCGGGCACAGGCGGGGATACTAAAAAACACGACCACCATGCAGCGCCTGGCCATAATCGATCAGCTCGCGGGGCTCGTGGTGACGACGCTCGTGGATTACTGGAACGTGAGCCTGCAGCGCTCGGCGGCGGATAACGCGCGGCTGGAGCTCGAAAGCAATACCCAGGTGCGCAACATCATCGCGCAGAACTTCGCCTATGGGCTGGCCGAGGGCTACGACCTGAACCAGTTCAATGCGCTCGTCGCGGGGGCGGAGTCGAAGCTCGACATGGCGCGCCAGTCCTACAAGGAGGCGGTCAGGAAGCTCCTGCGCACGCTCAACATGCCCCCCGATACGAAGGTTAAGGGCGTGACCGACCTCGTGGAAACGCTCCCGGAGCTGGATCCCGACGCGGGTGTGAAGACGGCGTTCATCAAACGCGTCGATTACCGGAACGCGCTGATGCAGCTCGACAGCGCGAAAAAAGAGCTCTCGATACAGGAAAACGGCATGCTCCCTTCCCTCACGCTCAGTTTCGGGGGGACGACGCTGGGACAACAGGAGAGCATAGCGCGCGCATATGGCGACACGGTTACCGGGGATTATCCCGGGTGGAACGTGCGGCTCAAGATGAGCTACCCCCTTGGAGACAGCGAGGCGGAGACGAATTTAAGGAACGCATACCTTAAAATCAAGCAGTCGGAGCTCGCGGTGGCAAACCTCAAGCTTGAGGTGCGGGACGACGTGTACTCGAAATACGACATGGTGAAGCTGCAGCACGGCGTGCTCGGCAAGTCGCGGCTGATGCGCAACGAATCGGAGGCGTATTACCAGCAGATCATGGTCAAGTTCCGGCAGGGAAAGGTGAAGTCGCTCGATATAAAGACGGCGCTGGACACGGTCGTGGCGGCGCGCCAGCGCGAGCTCGAGGCGCTCATCACCTACAACGTGGCGCTCCTGCGCCTTGATTTATCGAAGAACGAGATATTCGAGCGATACAACGTGGACGTGGAAAAATACATCAAGCAGGTAAAGGAGTAATCACATGAATATAGCGCGGCTGGCAATCAAGCGGCCTATCCTCATAGGGTGCATCGTGATCCTGATTCTGGTCACGGGCATTATTGGTTTCAATAGGCTGGGGGTGGACCTTTTTCCTCCCATCGACTTTCCGGTGGTGACGGTGACCACCATCTATCCCGGCGCCACGCCGGAGGAGATAGAGAACCTGATCACCAAGCCCCTCGAGGAGCAGATGAGTACCATCGCGGGGATCAAGAGGCTCACATCGAGGAACCTCGAGGGTCTCTCGGTCGTGGTGGCTGAATTTACCTACGAGACGCAGGTGCGTTACGCCGAAGAGAAGGTGCGCGAGAAGGTTTCTATCGCGCGCGGAGAGTTGCCGACCGATCTCGAGCAGGAACCTCTCATACGCCAGTTCGACTTCACCGACATGCCCGTACTCACCCTGGCGGTGACGGGAGACCTCCCGCCCACGGAGATGTACGACCTGGTGAAAGAGCGGATTAAGCCCGTCATCGAGCAGGTGAGCGGGGTGGGCGAAGTGCGCATATCCGGCGGCCGGCGCAGGGAGATACAGGTGGAGCTCGACCTTAACAAGCTGAACGCGTACGAGATCTCCGCGATCACGGTGGCAAACCAGCTCAAGAACACCGGCGCGAACATCCCGGTGGGCAAATATGATCGTGGGCAGACATCCACGCTGTTCAGGACGATTGGCGAGTTCACGAACATCGAGCAGATCAAGAAATCCGTAATCAGTTTCGAGAACGACGTCTCCAACGCGATCACCCTGGAAAAACTGGGGGTCGTTCGCGACGACGCCGAAGAGGTGAAGACCATCTCCTACCTGTATTACCCCATCGAAGAACAGGGGGAACAGCCCGGATTCTTCAAGCGGATGTTCGGCGGCGAGAAAGCCAAGGAGATGAAGTTCGAACAAAAACCGGCACTGGTGATCGATATCTTCAAGCAGTCGGGAACCAACAGCGTCGCGGTCACCGATGGGGTGCTGAAGCGCATCGACAAGGTGAACGCGATTATCAAGGCGACGAAGGGAGATCCCAAGCTTGTCTTCGTGTACGACACCGCCAAGTATATCAGGCGCAACGTCGACGACGTTAAGGAAACCATGATCATAGGCATACTCCTGGCCGTGGTCGTGGTATACCTCTTCCTGGGCAACCTCCGATCGACAATCATCACGGGGGTTGCGATACCCAACTCGCTCCTGGGCGCCTTCGTCATCATGTACTTCATGGATTTCACGGTGAATATCATGACCCTGCTCGCCCTCTCGCTCACGGTGGGACTCCTGGTGGACGACGCGATCGTGGTGAGGGAGAACATTTTCCGAAAGCTCGAGTCCGGGATGCACCCGATGAAGGCGGCCGAGCACGGAACCAAGGAGGTGATGCTCGCGGTCATCGCGACTACGCTTACGGTCATTGCCGTATTCCTGCCCATAGGCTTTCTACAGGGCATCGTGGGCAGGTTTTTCAAGCAGTTTGGTCTCACGGTCGTGTTCGCGATGTCGATAAGCCTCTTCGACGCGCTCACCGTGGCACCGTTGCTGTCTGCTTATTTTGCGGGCAAGGGCGGCAAAGCGAAGAACATTCTGGTGCGGAAGTTCGACGCTTTTCAAGATCGGACCGACAAGGTATATTCCAAGCTCATCAACTACAGCGTCAACAACCCGATGAAGATCGTCGGGATTACTTCACTGGTGTTTTTTCTGAGCATCGGCGCGTTTTTCGTTATCGGCAAGACATTCCAGGCCGATCCCGACGAGGGCGAGTTCATCGTCAGCATCGAGATGCCTCCCGGGACGAGCATCTACGGAACCCAGGACCTGGCCCAGAAGATCGCGGATAAAATCAAGACCGTCCCCGAGCTTCACCACATGAATATCCAGATAGGTAATGACCAGGGTGAATACAACCTTGCCTCTATCGGCGTATTCATGGTGCCGCGCACGGAGAGGAATCGGACGACCAACCAGCTCAAAGAGGAGATTCGCGGTTTCCTGAAGGAAAAGCAGTTTGCGGTCGCCAATCCTTCCCTGGATAACTACACGCGTTCGGCCGGGGGATCCGGGAACAAGCCCTACATCCTGAATCTGTCGGGAGACGACCTCGAGGTCCTCCACCAGTACTCGCTCAAGGTGATGGATAAGCTCAAGGAAATCCCTGACCTGACGGAGATAACGACGAGCTTCCAGACCGGCAAGCCCGAGTTCCAGGTGCAGCTGAACGAGCAGAAGATGCAGATGCTGGGCGTCTCTCACAGGACCGCGGGCGCGGAGCTGCGCTACCGGGTGGAAGGGGGTGTGGTGGGCAAATTCAAGGACAAGTCCCAGGATCTCGAGTACGACATCCGCATGAGGCTGCAGCCCGACCAGCGCGACCTCCAGCGCGTGTACAACGAGACCCGCATCCCCAACATGAAGCAGAAGGTAATTCCGCTCTCGGCGATCGCCGTTGGCGTGAACACAACCGGGCCGGCGAAGATCCTGAGGCAGGACCGCTCGCGCATCATCCAGATCCTCGCAAACATCGCGCCGGGGGGTGCCGATGGAAACGCGATCGGGAAGACGCGCCAGATACTCGAAAAGGACCTGGGTCTTCCCCAGGGCGTGACCTATGGCTTCGTGGGGCGGGCCGACGCATTCGAGGACATGATCAAGAATATCAGCTTCGCGTTCATGCTCTCGATCGTGTTCATCTACCTGGTGCTGGCCAGCCTGTATGAATCATTCATCACGCCGGTGACCATTCTCCTGGCCCTGCCGCCGGCGATGTCCGGCGCGTTCCTCGCGCTGTTCATCACGGGCAAGCTTATGGACATGAACTGCATGATCGGGGTCGTAATGCTCCTGGGGCTTGTGACAAAGAACTCCATCCTGCTGGTGGACTTCGCGCTGGAGGGTACGCGCGCGGGACTCCCGCGGAAAGACGCGATCATCAAGGCTGGCATGATCAGGCTTCGGCCCATCCTCATGACGACCTTCGCGATGCTCGCGGGCACGCTTCCCGTCGCGCTGGGCGTGGGCGAGGCGGCCAAGTACCGGGTATCTATGGGTATCGCGATCATTGGCGGGCTCGTGGTGTCGACGCTCATCACGCTGCTCGTGGTTCCCGCGGTGTTCGAATACATCGACAGGATCCGCGAGTCGATCGAGAGCAAGTTCCGTCCCGCGCCGGAGAAGCAGGGGGCGGGGGCCGATAATACTAACGGCGAGGACAGCATCGCCCACGAGATCGTGAACGACCTGAAAAAATTCGAACGGAAACACGGCGACCTGGCATTCGCCGGCGATGATATGCCCCTTGCGGTGACGGGCCCGGTCAGGCGCGACACGTCCAGAAAAAAGAAGTAGGCTCTACGCATACCCCAAAGCGGGGTATGCAAAAAATTTCTGGCGACGGTCGTATCCAGGGAGAATGATGCTCGAACGGGAGGTTTGAGATGGTCATTACATACACCCCGTCTCCGCGTCTGGCGGAATTCGTGAGCTGCTTCTGGGCGCTCTCCAGCCTTGATGCGGCTCACTCGGAGCTCGTGTATCCTACTGGTCGCATCCAGGTCATTTTCCACTATGGCGATCCTTTTATCGATACGCTGCCCTCCGGATCCGCTTTGATACATCCGCGTTTCGCCTTGTGCGGGCAGAAGACTTCCTACAGCCATGTTTCCGCGGGCGGCTCATGCGGGATGATCGGGGCCGTGTTGCACACCCATGCAGCGTTCAGGGTCCTTGGCCTGCCGGTGCACGAGATCACGGACTTAACCGTCGGGCTTGCCGAAGTCGTGTGCGAATGGAGCGATCTGGAGGAGGAGTTCCTGGATTGCGTGGACGATCCCTCCCGCATCGCGGTAATTGAGAAGTTTATTCTCCTGAAAACGGCAGGAGACGCGTGCTGCGGCGATTACTTCGTCAGGTCGTGTGTCGACGAAATCGAACACAGCAGGGGGACGACCGTTCCGCACAAGAGCCTGGAGCGGTTCGACCTTTCGAAACGAAGCATGCAGAGGATATTTCGCGAGCGCACGGGGCTATCGCCCAAGAAATATGCGGAGATAGTGAGGTTCGAACACTGTATCGCGCTGCTCGGGAGGCACCGGGACACGACCACGGCAGCCCTTGAGGCCGGCTTCTACGACCAGTCCCATTGCATAAGGGAATTCAGGAGGCTGTGCGGACTCACCCCGCTGGAATTTTCACGGGCGATGTGAATTCTACGAAATGGCGTTTTTATACAATCGGTATTTTCAGCATTGTGGCAGGTATCCGGAAAAACCAAAAGGAGATATGCCATGAATACCACGCTTGTAGAAAAGGCCGCATGCCACCTGGACGTTCTCTGCCGCCGGGTAGGGAACCGTGCCGTGGGCAGTCGCGGAAACAGGGAGGCGACGGAATTCTTCGAAAGAACAGCGTCCTCGTTTGGATGGGAAATCGAGACGGATGCACTCGATGTTGTGGACTGGGATGGAGGCGCGGCGGGGCTCACGTTCCGCGGGGATTCGTTCCACGTCCAGGCGAGCCCCTACTCCAGAGGATGCTCGATCGAGGAGGCGGAACTTGTCCGCGTATCAAGCGTTCATGAACTGGAACGAGCGGAGCTCCGCGGGAAGGCGGTCCTTCTCCACGGGGAGATAGCCCGTGAACAGCTTATGCCCAAGAACTTTATCTTCTACAATCCTGAAAGTCACCGCATGATAATCTCGCTCCTCGAACATAAGAATCCCGCGGTGATCATTTGCGCCACGGGGAGAAATTCAGCGCTCGCGGGCGGCGCCTATCCATTCCCACTCATCGAGGATGGGGACTTCGACATCCCGTCGGTGTATATGACCGACGTTGAGGGAGCGCGACTTCTTGCGCACAGTGGAGGGATGGTTACGATTCGCTCATCCGCGGCCAGAAGGCCGGACAAGGCCTTCAACGTCACCGCTCTCAGGCGTGTCTCCGGGGCGAAACGAATCGTTCTCACCGCGCATATCGATGCCAAGAAGGGAACCCCCGGGGCAATCGACAACGCGACCGGGGTGGTGATTCTACTGCTCGCCGCGGAACTCCTGCGCGACTACACGGGCGGTTTTCAGCTTGAGCTCGCTGCGTTCAACGGCGAGGACTACTACGCGGTCCCGGGGCAGATGGATTTCATCCGGAAGAACGAAGGCAGGTTTGGCGGGATCATGTTGAATATCAATATCGACGGCGCGGGATATATGGAGGGCGATACGGCCTTCTCGTTCTACGGAACTCCAGACCATGTGCGGGAGACGGCGGAAGGGGTGATACGCGAGGCTTCCGGTGCAGTCACCGGTCCCGAGTGGCCCCAAGGCGATCACAGCATCTTTATGCAGTATGGCGTGCCCGCGATAGCGGTAAGCTCCCTGTGGCTTACCGCGGGAATGGAAACCCAAGCTCTCACCCACACGGAAGCCGACAACCCGGATATCGTCGATTGTGAAAAAACCGCCGCCGCCGCGCGGATGATTGCGGAGATCGTGCGACGGCTGTAAGCGCGGCTCGCATCGCGCGTATTTTCCGATCCAGGCCTACATCGCGGAGGGTTGCAGCATGCTCACCCTGTTGCCCTCCGTGTCGATAAAGGAAACGTACCATCCTATGCCCGGTATTTCCATGGGTTCCCCGAGCACCGTTCCCCCGGCCTTCGTCACCTTTTTCATGTGCTCTTTAATATCGTCGACCCCGATCACGATCGAGGGGAATTGCGCCGGCATGTCGTCCGTTTTCGGGAAGAAGCCCCCGTTGATCGCCCCCGGTTTCACGGGACGGCCGTCGCCATCGCTCTCGGTCGTGGTGGCCAGTACGTAGTCCCCCATATCGGGGCCCAGGAGCTGGGTCTTCCAGTCGAAAACCTGGGAATAAAAGGCAGCCATGCGCTCCCGCTTTTCGGCGGGCATTTCGAAGTGTATGACGGGATTCATAGTGTTCTCCAATATAACGCCGCCGGCGAATGCGTCCGTCCTGCGGCAAATGTTTAATAAGCGTGGGCTGTGATTCAACCACTCATATGCGGGCGTGCGGTTGAATCATGGCTATAGTCCTTCAAGATACGAATAGTGAACGCGGTTTCAAAATTAATTATCGAACATAATGATTCAGCGCCGGGTCCGGGGTTGCGCATCCTTCACACCCGCTTCTTTTCCCGGCCGCGGGCAATTTTCCGTCTCGCCCGCATACGCTTCATGACAGCACCCATGGTCCGCCCTATCGCTCTCGCAGCTGAACGACATTCCGCACTCTTCACAGGTATATTCGATCGATGTCATAGTTTCCATGCGCATCCTCCCGGGCAGTCGCCCCGAATCGTCACGATTAATATACGGCGAATTCCGGGCTTCGTCCATGGGCCGCGTGAAGGCGGGTGTGAATTAATTTTCGGGTAGATGCCTTAGTCGGTGCTGATACGGCGGTGTATTTTCCGCTTCGGCGTGTCGCCGGGGTCTCCCCAGTACAATTCCCAGCAAATGACGCCATTTTCGATCCTCTGGCCGATGGCATAGTGAGAAAACTTTGCATAGTTATGCCTGTTTTTCTTGCCTTGCAATATTTCGTCCAGATATCGGTCCGTGGCGATCGCCACCAGGTAGGAGACGGAGAACCTACCAAGCTTACGAAAATCCGAAACAAGCTCATTCTCAGCCTCCCTGAAGGAAATCGGAAAACAATGCCAAAGCTTCCGGGGATCGCGCGGCTGGTACTTCACTAGGGTAAACCCCCCCTGGAAGTGATCGATATCGCCCCGTATGCGGC
Organism: Spirochaetota bacterium; assembly: GCA_004297825.1. NCBI lineage: Bacteria > Pseudomonadati > Spirochaetota > Spirochaetota bacterium. The sequence continues at coordinate 5,317 of SCSX01000071.1, read as the reverse complement.
TAAGAAGCATAATCACGACCTCGCGTTGAGATTTCCCAAGCCGGACTGTGGCGATGCTTATCTTAAAGAAGATATCGTTTCTCATGTTGATGCTCGTTCGCAGCATTCCGTATCCTCCGGAGAAAACGTGGAGCGTATGAAATGAATACGAATGAGGGTCTGAAAATATTAACATTTTCATAGATTCTCAATGCGAAACGTCTGAAACTTAATTCACACCCGGATACGGTTCGCGCATGGCTCCCTAAAAAAAGCTTGAATTCGCCGGATTCCGGGGCATACTTTTGAGGCTGCGGGCATGACATGAAACCGGGGTCGATACGATGCGCTACAATGTGCAGGTCCTGAATTTCGCAAAGCTTGTGACCGATAAAATCGATTACAACGCGCTTGCGTTTAAAATAGAGATCGGAAAGATCGCCGACCTGAGCAGCTCAAAAAGCCTCAGGATCCTCCTCGAAACGCTCGTCGCCGGCGGCGCCCGGAAGATCGTCGTGGATCTCAAGGACCTTGAACAGATTGACAGTTCGGCCATCGGCATCATCATCAACGCGACCAAGCTCATCCGCCAGCACAAGGGCGATCTCGTGATACTGAATGTGCCGCCGGACATCGAGGCGATTTTCAAGGTCGTGAGCCTGCAGCGCTTTATAAAAATATTTAGCTTCGAATCCGATGTCATCGAATATTTGCGCATCGTTTGAGTGCCGGAGGCCTCGGTGGAACTTGAACTCGAAATCATCCGGCTCTCGCCCATCGCCGCCACGGCGATCGACTACAATCTGTACATTTTCAGGGTCAATATCAATGCCCCGTCGATCGACCTCAACACGGGCGCCGCGCTGACCGCCTTTCTCGAGACCATTATCCGCGGGGGGGCGCAAAAGATCGTAATCGATATGAAAAACGTGGAGCAGCTGGACAGCTCCGGGATTGGTGTTTTTATCAACGCCTCCAAGCTCATGAGCCCGAAAAACGGGGAAATCGCGATATTCAACATCCAGCCGGAAATCAAGACCGTACTTAAAACCATCAATCTCCAGAAGCTGGTCCTGATTTTCAACCTCGAAGCCGAGGCAATGGCACATTTCCGTTACCTTTAGACTAAAGAGGCCCTTTTTTATAAAAAAATACATTTATTATAATTAAAAGTGCTGGAAAACTTGTCTCTTCCCCGGAAATGTAGTATATTATTCTGGTTTGCGTACTTAGCAAATCTAAGCGTGACGGGAACGTCAAGATGAAAGCGTGAAGCGAATGCGTCCAGGGAAACATACGGTTAGAAGGCTCACCGCCGCGTTCTTCGCGGTGCTTCTGGCATGTGGTTTTCTTGTTCCGTTTGGCTGCTTTCAGGACAACTTTAGCAGGGATGTCGAATCCGTAAACGACCAGGAGCGTGAGGAAGGCTCTTCGGCCGAGGGCTTTCCCGAACCAGGGAACGGCGGCGCGATCACCATTTCCGCTATCACGTTCACTTCACTACAACTGAAATGGCTCCCGGGGATAGATACGGTTACGCTGCCGGCTGAGCTCCGGTACCAGGTGTATTGTTCCAAGATCAACAACATTCACACCCTTGAAGATATCGACGCGAATCTTTCCACCGTACTCCTGGCCGCCGACTCGTATGCGCTCTCCACGTTCAATATAACCGGCCTCATTGCCGGCACCAGCTATTACTTCAATGTGGTTGTAACAGATGCCGACGGAAATCGAGCGGCCTACACATCAACCTCCGGCGCGACGCTGGTCGCGAACGGAATTTTCCTTTTTTCCCCAAGCGATACGTACAACGGCAACCTCATGGCCGTACCGGTCCCCGTTACCACCCTCGTGACGACGTCGGTTGTTGGTACTCCCATCCGGGACCATCTCGACGCGATCTGTGTCGCGGTGAGGGCGAACGACTTCGCGGACCTTCCCTGCACCGCAGTGCACGCGTTTATCAGCACGGGGGAAATAGTTTCCAATACGGCGGGGTATGACTCTATCAAGGGGATGCCGGAAACATTTGGCCTGCCCGTTGACCAGCCGGTGCGCGGGCCGGGCCCGGCGTTCTATAAGGTCGCGGACAACTGGGCCGATCTCTTCGATGCGGATGAGCTCGCCTACGATTTGTTGGCCGCGGATATCGCCGGACAGGACTGGTGGTCGGGCTCCCTGGGGGATGGAAGCTTCGCGACGGATCCGACCGGCACCACCCAGGGCTACAATTGCAACGGCTGGTCGGTGGGCAACAATTCCGCCTTCGGAAGAATGGGAAAAAAGACCATGGCCGATTCGCACTGGATCTCCGACGACAATGTGAATTGTAATACGCCGCAGCGCCTACTCTGTGCGTGTTGGTGAGGAACGGGACCGGTAGCGTATGAACCCTCCCACTTCTTCCCGACCGTCCCCGAACACATGGCGACGTGTCCCGCTCATCCCGCTCCTGTTTATATCGATCTTCCTCTTCTGCGAAGACGGGATGCGCCAGGACGTAGAGCAGGTCAACGATTTGGAGCGTGACGGCCAGTATGCGGGATACCCCGTGCCCGGGGGATACAGCATCATCGCGATGGAAGACCGTACCTTCACCTCGATCGAACTTTCTTGGGAACAGGCGACCGATATGAAGACCCCGCAGGGATCGCTCGAATACCGCGTATACCGCTCGCACATCAACAATCTCCGCACCGTTGGGGAGATCGACGCGAACGAGGCTTCGCTTACTCTGGTGAGGGATTGGACTCCTGCGACAGGCACCGTCCAGATTTCCGGACTTGTTGCGGGCACCCGGTACTATTTCAATGTGGTCGTGCGCGACGAATCGGGGAATCGCTCCTCCTATATGTCCACCCGCAGTACTACGCATCCCGCGAACCTGGTGTTTCTCTTTTCCACGGACGAGGTGGCGGGCGACCTTGTATCGGATCTCGTAAATCCCATACCGGGCACTTCGCGGGAGAAGGCCGATTCGCTATGCCGGGTTATTAAATCCGAGAATTATGACGAGATGCCGTGCGACACTATACGCGCGTTCATCAGCATCGACGCGGCGGACGAGATTGCCGACATGCCCGCCAATTACGCTGTGCCCACCGACCGGGCCATCCGGGGTCCGTCCGGGAAAAAGGCCGACCAGATCGCGGCGAATTGGGGCGATCTTTTCGATGGGGGCGACCTGGAACAAACGCTGGCGAAATCAGGGATAAGCTCGGGCAACTGGTGGTCCGGGTCGAATGCGGCCGGCAACTCCGATTTGACGAATAATTGCAGCGGATGGACGGTTGCCACCGGTGGCCAGGACGGCATGATCGGCAAGAAGAACAAGACCGATACGGAATGGATAAGCTCCGCGACTTCCAAGTGCAACAAGACCCATCGCGTCATCTGCGCGTGCTGGTAACGTCCGGCTAAATTACAGTTGACACCCTCCCCCGGCGACACGCTACACTCCGCTATGACTTCCAGGCGATTCTATTCCGATTTTCTGGTTATCGGCAGCGGCATTGCGGGCCTCACGTTCGCGATCAAGGCCTCGACGCTGGGCACGGTCAATATCGTCACGAAGAAAAAAGACTTCGACTCGAACACCAACTACGCGCAGGGCGGGATAGCCTCGGTTATCGCACCCGGCGACGAGTTCGAGAGCCATATCGAGGACACCCTTCGTGCGGGCGCCGGGCTGTGCAACCCCCGGGCCGTCGAGATACTCGTCAAGACGGGCCCGGAGCGCGTCAGGGAGCTCATGGAATGGGGAACCCATTTTTCCACGACGCGCGACGAGCACGGGCAGACGGTCCTTGACCTGGGCAGGGAGGGGGGGCATTCCCGGAACCGCATCGTCCACGCGACCGATCTCACCGGCCGGGAGATCGAGAACGCCCTGCTGAACAAGATTTCCACCATTCCCAACATCACCATCTTCGAAAATCATACCGCGGTCGACCTCCTGACGGAACACCAGCTTGGTCTCGCGCATCCTGATACGCGCCCGGGGAAGGACGAGCCGGTCACCTGCTTCGGGGCCTATATCCTTGAAAACGCGACGGGCGCCGTGCACATATTCAATTCCCGCACCACCTTCCTCGCCTCCGGCGGGGCGGGACAGGTGTACCTTCATACCACGAACCCGGAGATCGCGACCGGGGACGGCATCGCGATGGCCTACCGCGCGGGGGCGATGATCGCGGACATGGAATTCATCCAGTTCCATCCCACCACGCTCTTCATAGAAAACCAGCAGGGACGTTCCTTCCTTATAAGCGAGGCGGTGCGCGGTGAAGGGGCGATCCTCCTGAACAGGAAGGGAGAGCGCTTCATGGACGGCGTCCATCCCATGAAGGAACTCGCCCCGCGCGATATTGTCGCGCGCGCGATCGACTGGGAATTGAAAAAATCCGGCGAGCGCTGCGTCTACATCGACATCTCGTTCAAGAGCGGGGATTTTCTCCTCAAGCGCTTCCCCTACATCTATTCCCACTGCCTGAAGCGCGGGATCGACATTTCCCGGCAGTCCATTCCCGTGGTCCCGGCCGCGCACTACCTGTGCGGGGGCGTGGTATCGGACCTGTACGGGCGAAGCTCCGTGAGGAACCTCTTCGTGTCGGGCGAGTGCGCGTGCACGGGCGTTCATGGGGCAAACCGGCTGGCGAGCAATTCCCTTCTCGAAGGGGTCGTGTTCTCCCATTGCGCGTACGAGTACCTGAGAGACAATTCGACGGCGGCGGGGGCCGATACGCGCATTCCCGAGTTCCCGCACTGGAACAAGGAGGGAACCTTCGACCTGGAGGAGTGGATCCTCATCCAGCATAACGTGGAGGACGTGAAGCGCCTCATGTGGGACTACGTGGGCATCGTGCGCTCCAACCTGCGCCTGCAGAGGGCGTATCGCCGCATCCTGCTCCTGGACGAGGAGATCAAGGACTACTACCGGCGCAGTACCGTGTCGGCCCGGCTTGTGGAGCTGCGGACGCTCGCGACGCTCGCCAAGCTCATCATACGGGGAGCCGTTACGCGCAAGGAGAGCCGCGGGTTGCATTACAACACCGATTACCCCGAGCCGGTCGAGGGGCTGCGAAAGAGCGTGGTGCTGCGTACCGGGCAGGAGCCGGCGATGATATCCCTGGAGGGCATCTCCTTTCCTTCGCCGGACGGCCCCGTGTCCCGGGTGTGATCCCCCGGTGAAAACCCGAAAAATGCCTTGAGTCCGGCGCCCGCCGGGTGTATTTTTCAGTATCTGTGCGCACACGACAAATCATCTGAGTGATAAGGAATGCTTAGTATCGGGATAGGGAGCGACGTGCTGGTGCTCAAGGCGTCGGGCGAGATG
>SCSX01000070.1 GCA_004297825.1 Spirochaetota bacterium | reverse complement strand
ACGAGCATCCCCGGAATTATAATGCATGTCGCATTCAAACGGATATATAATCGGATTGATTATGGCGGACTGGTAACCTCCGAGTCGCGAGGGGTTGTCGCTCCTTCGCCGGATCTTTTATATTCGGGACTCAGGTACGATGTGAGCGAGCGACCCTTGAAGATCGATGCCATAATCCCCCAGGATACGTATTGGTCCATGTCATTGTTCAATTCGCGTACCGACAATTATTTTTCCCTGAATGACGTGCAGGCAAAATCAAAAAAACTGAGCATTGTAGTAGTAAGCAAAAATAATAGAAACGCGGTTTCCGATAATAAATACGACAAAATTATTGAAGCCGACAGCGATAAAGGAATAATAATATTCCGCATTCTAATCGACAATCTTGACTCTAAAGATAGAGTAAGCGAATTGCAGAAAATTCAAAGGCAGACCACCTGTTCACTGTTATAGCACAAAATCCTCTCTCATATAAAGCTCCCCGGAGGGGAGCTGGCCTATTGAGCCCTCCGCTAATGGGCTTTTTGCCGGGGAGAGGCAGTCTATAATAGAGAAACTATCGAGAAGTGGATGGTACACTTGAACGTCTTCACCGGAAAGAGGACGTACTTTCTTCAAATATTTTGTGAATTTCAAAAATCTTCACAAAAAAGAACATCCCTCACAAAATCAGTTGCGCGCATGCATTAATCCCCATAAAAGGCCGGATGTAGTTAATATTATAAAATGCAATACACCCTATTCCCAACCAAGTAAACGGTGTAAGGAACAGCTCCGCCTGAAGTGGAACACCTACCGTCTTGAATTTCTTTTCCTTGTAGTCAGTTCCGAACATGTTCTCTTCAATTATTTCGCCCCTGTACCGTCCGCTTACATAGCTTAATCCTCCACTTGCTGACAAATAGGCGAATCGGCCCTTAGCTATTATTCCTATAAGGTAGCCAAAATCATTCACCGATTCCGGCATGTTGTCAAACAGATCCAGACTCATTAGGCTTGCCTGCCTGATCGTGTGAAAAAAGGGATAGCTTTTATTGTAATATGAGCCGCTCAAAATTCCGCATAATGCATTTTTTGAATATCCATTATGTTCGGTATCCCCGACACTTCCTCCCTGGAAGGTTCCTTTTCCAAAACCTAGTGAAAACCACACTAATTTTTCGGATATATCTCTTTTAGGTATATCCTCCACAACGGTGTCCGAATATAAATTGCAGAAAGACAAGGTGAAAAGAAAAAGCAGGATTCCGGCAAGGTATAATGGGAAAAGGAGATGTCTAGGGCTTATATTTTTCATTTCACTCTCCCGGTTCTTAGAATCGAGCGCTCTTTTTGCATGCCCAATGCGAGGAAAATTTAGAATACCGCATCGGTTAGCGGCGTCAATCGATTTTAACTTGTGACCAAATCGGAACGAACCTGGTTTCAAGCCCTCTGCATGGTGGCTTTTTACCGGGTGTGAGACGCGCTCTCCTTGTAAAGAGGCGATATCGGCGCCCGCCATGCCTTTTCACACCGCATCCCCGTAAAATCCCGTTATTAATCAAATAATTGAAACCCCTGGGCCGGTTTATGTGTCTTTCAATGAGCAGCGGACCTCATTCCCGGAAAAAAGCTTGGCAGCGGCCGTCCGGGGGATAGAATGTGGGGTGAGTATCAAGCTTTTTCAAGGAGGCGCACATGGCGTCAGCTCAATCCGACGCGGTCAACATACTGGTCTCGATAATTCCCATCGTGGGAATCGTGATGGGGAGCGTGGTGCTGTTTTTTTACCTTATGTGGTGGCATAAACAGCGCATGTTCCTGATCCAGAAGGATATCGTCCAAAAGAAGAATTTCGATCTCGAATCGTTCAGCCTGCTCGCGGGTCTCATGCTGCTGGGTATAGGGGGAAGCCTCACCCTGTTCTTCCTGCTTAAAGAAGGTCTCAGCTATTCGGTTCTTAGCGGCATTATACCCCTTTCCACGGGCCTGAGCCTGTTTGCATTTTTTATCATCAAGAAGAACCTGCGATCCAATGAAAAGGGATCATGAAGAACTCACCGATGAGCAGATTGTCGCAAGGGTCTTAAACGGAAATATCGATCTTTTCAAGGAGATTATAGAGCGCTACCGGAACAGGGTTTTCACGATAGGGATGAAGTTCCTGAGAAACAGGGATGACGCGGCGGATTTTACGCAGGAGGTTTTCCTGAAGGCGTACGGAAGCCTGCGGTCATTCAGGGGGGAGTCCCGCTTTTATTCGTGGATCGTGAGGGTGACGTATAATCACGGGATCAATAGTTCCAGGGCCGCGAAACCAAGCGACAGTCTCGTCGATGAATTTACCGAAAGCGGTGAGCTTTCGCCCGAACGCGCGCATATGAGGGCGGAGGTGGGGCGCGCCCTGAGGCGTGCGATGGGGGAACTCCCCCCGGAATACCGGGTATGCGTGGATTTTTATTTCTTCTTCGGTCTCTCGTACCGGGAGATTGGCGACATTACGGGGTTTCCGGTGAACACCATAAAGTCGCATGTCTTCAGGGCGAAGCACATGCTGCGCGATGCCCTGAAGGGGACGATAGCGGAGGCGTACCATGAAGTGTGAAGCGTTCATGAGAAAATTTTTAGAACTCGACGACGGCCGGCGTTTGCCGCTCGCGATGATGCTCCACGTGCGGCGCTGCGCGCACTGCAGGGCCGAGGTCGACGCGTTCAATCTTGCCGCGCGGGATATGCGTTCGTTCGAGCCTTACGTTATGGACGAGCTCGCGGGCGCTCACCTCGTCCACCGGGTCCTTTCCCAGCCCGCATACCGGAAAAGCGTTTCCCTCTTCAACTGGGTGTGGACGGGCGTTCTCCTGTTCGCAAGCATCTTCCTCGTCCAGTTCAGCGAGCATTTCGTGTCCATGCGCGGGAGGTTTGGCGGCGACCTCGAGGTGCCGTTCAGCATCGTCATGGGGATCGTCGTTTCCGTGTACGCGGCCATGCTTATCGGCACCCACATGGAAGAAATTACCCGCTGGAAAGAGCATCGTAAATAAACAACCCGGCAGTCCCCTCACGAAAACCGGCCCGGGGTTAAGCAAACAGGCCGGTCCGACCGATAGTATATCCGACACTAGTTGTTGGCGACCGGGCGGCGCGGTGCCGGCGCAGGCTCATTTTGGAGGGTTAAATCTATGATTAAAGCGGCAATTACAGGTGTACTGGCGGTCTGTTTTTTCCTTACGGGGCTTCCCGGCGTGTATGCGGCCGACACGCAGCACGTGAAAAAGGCGATATCCGCGGACAAAATCAAAAAAAAGTCCAAAAAACATTCAAAACACAAGAAATCGGCCAAGATCCGGGCTGAAAAAACGGCCGGCGATCTGAAAAAATAGCGACCGTCCGGACGAAATGTGGTTGCACTTATACCATTTTAAACTACACAAGACTCAGATCAAGTAGTAATTCACGCGGAACGACCCGGGCACGCCGTACTGTCCGCATGAGAAAAATGGATAAAGAAGAAAAAACCAGGGAAAAGAAGAAGCAGATACTCGAGGTATTAAAAACACTTCTTGAAAATCATGTCTATTCCACCATCACGGTTGAGGATGTCGCACGGGAGGCCGGGTACTCCAAAGGAGGCATCCTGCATTATTTCCCCTCCAAGGAAGACATGTATCTGGAGCTCATCCGTGACCTTTTCTTGGAGATCGAGCTCGAGCATGCACGGGTCATAAAGGACAACTTCAGCTCGCGCGAGAAGGCAGGGCTGTCGGCGCTCTACAGCGTGGAGCGCTTCATCCTGGACAAGAAAACCACCAAGGTGCTCCTGAACATCATCATGTACGGGTACGAGGACGAGAAGATCATGGGTCCCGTGCGCGAGTTCATCCGGTCGCATTTTCTCATGTACAAGGGGCTCATCGAGGAAACGCGCGCATTGAAGGCCCATACCGAGGCGGAATACAGTCCCGAATTCATCGCGCGCATCGCGCAGACCATCGTCTTCAGCATCGGGATGCTGGAGTCGATCGATCCGACCAGCCTGGACACCATCAAGATGATTCGCTATATCGTCTCCCTTTTAAAGGTATAGGCGCGGGCGCCGATACGGCTTTTCCTTCTCTCAATGCACCTCTCCCCAGTTTTCGCCCCAGGCCATGTCCACGATTAAGGGCACCGAAAGGTCCATGGCGTGCTCCATGCGCCGGCGCACCATCTCCTCGAAATCCTCTTTTTCTTCGGGGGGCGCCTCGAAGACGAGCTCGTCGTGAACCTGTAAGAGCATCCGCCCCTTGAATTTCCTCTCTTCGATCTCGCGGGCGATATCGATCATGGCGAGCTTGATAAGGTCCGCCGCGGTACCCTGGAGCGGCGTATTTATCGCGATCCTCTCCGCGCCCTCGCGCCTGAACTGGGCGCTCGAATCGATGTCCGGGATCGGGCGCCGTCTTCCAAGGATCGTTTCCACGTAGCCGTGTTCGCGCGCGAAGGCGATGGTGTCGTCGACGTAGCGCTTGAATCCGGGGTAGGTCTCGAAATAGCGTTTAATGAACTCGGCGGCCTCCTTCATGGAGATATCGACCTGCTGCGCGAGCCCGAAGGGCGAGACCCCGTAGATCGTGGCGAAATTGATGATCTTGGCCCGGCGGCGCATCTCCGGGGTGATCGCGTCCAGGGGCGCGTCAAATACGGACGCGGCGGTGCGCGCGTGGATGTCCGCGCCCTCCTTGAACGCCTCGATCATCGTCCTGTCGCCGGAAATGTGCGCGGCGAGCCTGAGCTCGACCTGCGAATAGTCGGCGGACATCATGAGCCATCCGCGCTCCGGAACGAAGCCGCGGCGGATCTTCCTCCCGAACTCGTCGCGCACCGGGATGTTCTGGAGGTTGGGGTCTGTCGATGAAAGCCGCCCGGTCGCGACCACGGCCTGGTTGTAGCTCGTGTGGATCCGTCCCGTGCGCTCGATCACCAGGGAGGGAAGCGTATCGATGTAGGTTCCCTTGAGTTTGGAAAGGGTCCGATACGCGATAAGCCAGTCGATGACCTCGTGCGATCCCGCGAGCGTTTCCAGGACCTGTATATCGGTGGAAAATCCCGTCTTGGTTTTCTTGACCGGTTTAAGGCCCAGCGATTCGAAGAGCACGCGCGAAAGCTCCTTTGTGGAATTGATATTGAAGCGCAGCCCGGCGGTCGCGTAGATCTTTTCCTCCGCCTCCGCCAGGAGCGCGTCGTTTTCCTTCGCGAGGGCGCGGAAATAGTCCAGGTCGATGCGGACGCCCGTGCGTTCCATCTGCGCGAGAACGGGAATGAGCGGCATTTCCACCTTCTCAAGCAGCGCGCCCAGCTTTTCCGCGGCGATCTTTTTCTCGAGGATATGGTAGAGCCGCAGGGCAATATCGGCGTCCTCGGCCGCGTACTCGGCGAGATCCGCGAGCGGCACCTGGGTGATATCGAGCTTTTCCTTCCCGCGAACCGTGAGCTCTTTGTACGTGATGGTCTTGTAGCCCAGGAGGTCCATGGCCATGTCGTCCAGGTTGTTGCGCCGCGCGGAGGGGTCCAGCAGGTAGGAGGCGACCATGGTGTCGAAGCGAACGCCCCTGATTGTGATGCCCGCGCAGGCGAGCACGATGATATCGTACTTGATGTTCTGTCCCACCTTGGCGATTGTTTCGTCCTCGATCATGGGCTTGAGCATCGCGAGCGCCTCGTCCCGGTCGATCACCTGCTCCGTGAACAGCGACCGGGTGATGATGGGAACGTACCAGCCGGCACCGGGGGCCACGGAGAGCGATATCCCCACGAGCTCGGCGGCGACCGGGTTGGTCGAGGTGGTCTCGGTGTCCACGGAGACAAGGCCGGCCTTCGCGATCGCGCGCAGCGCCTCATCGAGATCCGCGGGGGAACGCACGATCCTGTAATCCTTCGCCTCCTTTTTGGCGGGCGCGGTGCCGGTTTCCGCAGACTCATCGGGGAACAGCTCGCGCGCGATCGAATCCATCTCCAGCCCCGTGAAGAAATCCCTCACCGCGGGGGTCCGGAAATCGGGCAGCGCAGCGCGCTCAAGGTCAAGCTCGAGCGGGATATCGGTCCGGATGGTCACCAGCGTCTTCGACAGGTATGCCATTTCGCGGTTTTTTTCCAGGGTTTCCCGGAGCTTGCCCTTAACCTTGTCCAGGTGCGCGTAAAGCTCGTCGAGCGAGCCGTGATCCGCGATGAGCTTCTGCGCGGTCTTCTCCCCCACGCCGAAAACCCCGGGGATATTGTCGGAGGTGTCGCCCGTGAGGGCCATATAGTCGACCACCTGCGCCGGAGTAATGCCGAGCTTTTCCTTCACCGCCTTCGCGTCGTAGGTCTCAAACTCGGTGATGCCCTTCCTGTTGGCGTAAATGGAAATATTTTTCCCCACGAGCTGGTAGGCGTCCTTATCCCCGGTCACGAGCACCACCTCGACGTCCTTTGAGGCGTACGTCTTCGCGATGGTTCCCAGCACGTCGTCGGCCTCGAAGTCCGCCTCCTCGATGCGGGGTATGCCCAGCACCTCCACCAGGCGCTTGATCTCCTCGATCTGGATCCGCAGGTCGTCGGGCATCTTTTCGCGGTTCGCCTTGTATTCCTTGTAGAGCCCGAACCTGAACGATTTGCGCGGGGGATCGAACGCGACCACGAGGTAGTCGGGGGACTGGTCCTGGACGAGTTTGAAAAGCATCCGGCTGAATCCGAAAATCGCGGAGGTGTTCTGTCCCTTGGAGTTGAGCAGGGGGTTGCGTATGAACGCGAAATAGGCCCTGTAGCAGAGGGCGTGTCCGTCTATCACGAAAAGGCGTTTCTTCACGGGATTGCTCCGGGTGCGTCGTTTTATGCGATGGGCCGATATGCGTATCGATCGATTATGAAACGGGATGCGGAATGAGGCAATTGTTTTTTGGTGCTCGGGGTAGGGACTTTAAGGACGAGCCGGTGCGCTAAGCGTAATATACAACCGGGAATAAATCACGAGATTCAGGAAAGGCCTGGATATTTTTATATCCGAAATGCAACCTTTATGGATATGAACATAAGATATTTACTACTGATTGAATACAGGAGGCTAATATATAGGATATAACACCTGTTTCGCTTCACCCAAATGGGAATTATTTTCGGTTGAATTAAGCTGGTAAATCCTCCAGTAGAATGCTGTTCAATCCCCTGTTTCGTTCAAATCTTGCATTACGGGCCTGTTTGAGTT